>JARYLV010000010.1 GCA_029907465.1 Methanomassiliicoccales archaeon | reverse complement strand
GTGGAAAAAGGAAGCCAGCAAGAAGGATGGGCCCGGTCGGATTTGAACCGACGACCATCTGGTCTCTCAGAAGGATCTTATGAGCCAGACGCTCCGCCAGACTAAGCTACGGGCCCTTTGGTTTACGGATTCAGGTTATAATGCGGATTCATATAAAGGTGTTGTCCTTTGTCAGCTATCAAATGGCAACTTCAGTTGTTAACCCTTGGCGATAACTCATTATATTTCTTATTCAAATGTTTATACTGCTGAAGGAGATGTTTATGGAAGGGCGCCGGATCCCTCCTGGTCAGAAGCCGATTCGGGAATTCCCGGTATTAAGTTATGGCGAGGTACCGTGCATTGATCTATCGAAATGGGATCTCACTGTGGAAGGATTGGTGAGGAATAAATTGAGATTGACTTGGGATGAGCTCCTCGCCCTTCCATTTATCAGCGTAACGAGCGATTTTCATTGTGTGATAGGTTGGAGCAGACTGGATAATCAATGGACTGGTGTAAGATTCGTAACAATTGCGAAAATGGCTGACCCACTTCCCGACGCGAAAAGCGTCTACATGACCGCCGATGATGGATATACGACCAGCGTGTTTCTTCGAGACCTGATGGAAGACGATGTTCTCCTCACCTACAAATTCGAAGATAGGCCGCTTGACCTAAATCATGGTGGTCCTTTGAGACTCGTGATTCCAAGGAAGTATGCGTATAAATCGATAAAATGGATCAGGCGAATTGATTTTATGGCAGAGCAGAAAGTCGGTTATTGGGAAGGGAGAGGATACAGCGACGCCGCTGACCCTTGGAAAGAAGAACGATACAGCAGTCACTGAAAAAGGATTTGGTGGATTAGAGGGGCGATTAGCCTTGAGTACTTTGGAAGAAGACCTCGCAATACTCTGTGAGAAGGCGAAACAGTATGGTGCATCGAAGGCAACAATCATTTCTGCTGACAGGATCGTTGTCGATCCGAGAGTCCGTCTCAAATGTATGATTCCGCTATGCGCGAGTTATGGCGTTAACCTTATGTGTCCTCCCAACGTCATAAGTCCAGAAGAGTTTGCAAAAATCCTTTCACTCTATCGTCATGCGATTCTTGTGCAGGTACCATTAACAATCAATAATGATTTCGTGAAGATCCTTGGTCAGGGAAAGTCGTTGTCGGAGATCCGAGAAGATCAGAATTATCGAAATTTATTATCGAAAGGTGATAGACAACTCATTGAGATTCTATGCAAACTCGAGAAGGATTGTCTTGAAATGGGTTACAGGTTCGCTACGGGTCTATCGGCTGGAACCTGCAGGCTTTGTGAAGAATGCGTCGGACAGCATTCTGGAAAACCTTGCAGACACCCTTTCGTAGCGAGACCCTCGATGGAAGCAGTTGGTATTGACGTGATCCAAACAGCAAAGAATGCCGGAATTGATCTAAAATTCTTCGCAAAGACGACGCCTGTGTGGTTAGGTTTGCTCCTTGTAGATTGATGGGGGAGCAAAACGATTGCTTGGTATACATCTTTTTCTTCCTTTTTAAAAGGTTTTCAAATAATATTATGACGGATTGTTGACATGTCTACAGTTTCCTTGAAAAAAATGATTGAAGGCGGAGCGCCGTCGAGCGGGATCGAACCGCTGACCTTGTGGTTTCAACTCCCTAGGGGGGATTAACAGCCACACGCTCTACCAGCTGAGCTACGACGGCATAATTGGGCGACGCTCTAAAATGCCAGCCTCATATTAATCCTTTTTCCTTACTTTGATTGATTCTTATTGCAACCGAGGATGAATTTTCAGCGAAATCTGTTGGAGGAATCGTTAGCTCATGGATAGAAGGTCTGAAATCGGCAACAATTCATCGTTTAGCCAAGCGATTCGCGAAGCTCTTTGACGGTGTTGCTCATCGAATCTAGTGTTTTCTTGAGATTGTCGAGGAATGGCTGCAATTTATCCGTCGTGACAGCTCCTTCAGGAGAGGGCTTTATGAGTCCTTCCTGTTCAAGAATCCTGAGCGAATACCGTACTTTATGCTGGGGGCAGTTCAATAATTCTGACAATCTTATTATACCGATCGGTTCGTGTGTCATGATTGCTTTGAGCATTGTCACGTGTCTCTGGAGTAAATCGATCTCGCTTTCGATTTTGCTTGTCAGAATGCTTCTTCCTCGCATTTTCTTCTCCAAGAGACGTGATAACATGTGTTGATATTTTATTCTATCTCTTTTGTTGGGATGTTCATCATAGACTCGATCAATTTCTTTCCGAGCTAAGCATTTTTTCTAATCCAACTGTTTGTCAGGCTCGTTTACCATTTTGATCTCGATAAGCATTTTAGAAAATAATTAAAGAATAGAATGGACTTGGTAAGAGGACAGAGCATCAACAAATTGTATATGCGATAAAAAAGAATCATTCGTGTTTATAGGGTATAATGATATCCTCTGGCAGGCTGAAAACTGGCAAGCCTTATATAAAGAATTAGTCATTGAACACGCGTGGAAAGTGAAGACAACTCTTTTGAAAAAACCCTAAGCCAAAAGATTGATTCATTTATTAATTATCTCGAACGAAGGCGCATATCTATTATTGCATTATTTGCTTACATAGTCTTTCTTGCCGTCGTCAGAGATTTATCTGAATATTTTCTACTTGACCCAGAATTCGTCACCACGCCACATCCATGGATTTACAGCATCGCACATCATGTAGCTTTTTACGTTGTTGTGTTTTTAGGATTAACGCTCCTTTTGACGGCATTTTCTGGTCGCGGGCTTGAAAAGTCCGTGAATTTTCTTGCAAGCTTTTATTGGATTATTCTTCTTCCGCCATTTTTGGATTATTTCGTTTTCGGCGTTCGTGAGAATTACGCGTATTTTTCGCCAACGGATTTTGCCAATGCACTATTCCATTTTAGCGGAGATAGGTTACACTATGGGCAATTAATAGAAGTTGCAGTAATCTTGTTCGTACTTTTTTCATACCCGATCTGGACGCAAAGAAGTAAGTTCTTTGATATCAGAGGGCGCCTCGTTACAATCTTACGGGTCGCATTTCTACTCTTCTTTGCGTTTCTATCGATGTTCTTTCTTTCGACGCCAGGACTGTATCTTCCAGTTGGTACAGTTGGTGGGATCCCTCAATTTCCCGCTTTTGACCTTGTTAAGTACAGACAGACCCACCTTTTCTTATTTTCTTGGTATCTGATTGTTGGTTTGATTCTCTCTTTAGGAATCGTTTATATCGCGAAGAAAACGATTTTTACAAGACTCTTCATGAGCCTGCGGCCTTTTCAGACTTTGTTTTTTGGGATCATCGTTGCTGCGGGAGTTGTCAGCGGCTGGAGATCTTCTTCTGGCTCAATCGTATACGTCACTCATATTTTCGAAACCCCGTACTGGGTCAATCTTTCATTTGTTGGCATATCGATAATTTCAGCGGTACTCGCGTGGTTAGTTTGTGTCATTTGGAATGATCTAAGTGATCGTTTCACAGACGTCCCAACACGCATGGGTAGGGCTCTTGCGTCTGGATTGATTGATGAAAAGACCGCTCTAGAAACATCGGTCGTTCTAGCGGCTATTTCACTATTCTGTGCACTTTTATTATCATTTGTTCAATTGTTTCTCCTATCAATAGTTTTTCTCATCTCAATTGCCTACTCATCTAATTTGATCCGATTGAAACAACATATGTTGAGGTCAGCATTGATAGGGATCGGGGCTTTTCTTGCCTTCATTTATGGGTTCGTCACACCATTCAGTGTTGTTGAAGAATACACGACCGGAGGAATATACGCCCCGCATCTCACTGGAGCTATTCTGATCCCTAATTTGACATCGGATGGAGTGATTATTGGTTTCTTTATGTTCTTAGGCATTCTTATCGGCTCGATGATAACTGACATAGAGGGTTATAAAGAGGATATACGGGGCGGTGTGAAAACGGTCTACACGGTCTTGGGGTTTGAAACAGGAGTTCGCGTTGTGGCTTTCTTGATATTTTTTGCATCATTAACTCCTCTTGCAATATTCAGGAACATAATCGATTTGGTGGTCTTCCCATTCTTAGGAATCGCCGCCGCTGTCTCATTCAATCGCTTGAGAAGATCGGACATGGTAATGTTCATCGCGTTCATTGGGTTAATCTATGCTGCACTAAGGTATCTCAATTTGTTCGTTGGCATTTGATGTAAAATTGATACGTAAGTCCCTTTGAATTGATGAAAAATAGAGCGAAGGAATCATAGGAATGATATGCAATAATAATTCTTTCCATGTTCCCGCTCCTCTCGCAATCTTTGCGCAATCCGCAGAGAGTATTTCAATCTTACAGAAGTTATCAAGAAATGAATCTAGAGCCAACGTCCCTAGCACTCGGCGCAATAGTGGCTCGATTATTGAGGCCGCCTTGATATCTCTTAAGATATCATTTTCGATCGCCTTTGCATAATCTCTTAGGTGTCTCCAATCTTCTTCATGTGTAATGAAGTTCCAAACGGCCTCGCCCCCTCTTAAAGCGGAAATGAAAGAATAGGTCATCCCCTCACCCGTTATTGGATTCGTGAGACCTGCTGCATCGCCGACGGCAATCGCTCTCTTGGTATGGATTTTCTTTCTCACTGAAAGTGGAATTGACCCGGCAAGAAAGGTGTCAGAATTTGTCACGCTACAATCCTCATTAGCACATTTTGTTTCAATTTTTTTGATGATATTCTGAATCACCTTCTTATTCAATCCAACACCGCCAGCACCTATATTAGCACTTCCTGAACATGGGAATAGCCATCCATAGCCATAGGCTGGTGGTTTAAACTCCAAAAAAGATCTTTCTCTCTCGAGAGTAAAACAATAGAATTCCATCATATTGCCAGGATCTGCAGATAGCGAGATGTATTTTGACATCCCAGATGCGAAGATATTTCTTTTGTACGGCCCTAGTAATTTGTTGGCAGAACGACTGTGGGCGCCTTCCGCGAGAATCAAGCATTTGCCTTCATACATCGAATTGTTTGTACTGACTTCAATATGATCAGGGTATTCTGTAACATCTGTTACCTCTTCCTCAATGAAGTCTGCACCCTCTTTTTCTGCCGTTTCAGCAAGAAAAGCATCAAATCGTCTCCTTACGACGGTTAATGCAATCCTGCTTTTCGACCGAATTTCATTGTGTGAGGAGTCTCCAAATAATCTTACACCGTAGATCTCCTTTTCGATAATGGAATCTGGAATTCTTACATCAAGGTACTTCAAGGCCCTTTCTAATATGCCGCCCCCACAACATTTGTCTCGAGGCATCTTCTCTTTTTCGAGCAGCAGCGTTCTCAATCCTTTTCTTGCGCATTGGATCGCTGAATAAGCTCCTGAAGGACCGGCACCACTGATGATAACGTCATAGTGGAGACTCAGTGAAGCCACCTCTTCGCGAATTGAATTCACGCATGTAAGACTACCGACTCTTTCTGAACCTCTCTACAAACGCCTCAGCGATGATGACTCCCATTATGCTCAGAAATGGCAATAGCACTGTGAGGTCAATGTTTCCAACTTCGACATTGATGGCAGATTCACCCTTGCTGGCGAGAACGTTCAAATAACTCTCTCCATATTGCCACGCGCCACCGACTGTAGCAAACAATTGATTGTTTTCGTAATGCCACAGTGTCGGACCTGTTCCCGGCGTACGACCAGGTGCTGCCCCAACGACCAATACAATGTCTAGATCATAATCTCCATCTGTATCACCGAGCTCGATATCCTTTACGTCGTAAACCCCATTATCTGGGCACATGATAGCTAGGGTTGTCGTATAGACCGGTCTGGGATCAAAGCTGCCGCCTGTTGTTTGTGTGAGGATAAAAAGTGTATTTCGATCGTCGCCGCCGCCAACTCTTGCTGTAGCGACAGCGATATCTGGCCATCCATCCGGTTCATAATCGGCTAGCTGACGTCCAAGATCGCCAACCGCGATTGCCGTGATGTAATCAGGGGCTGTCCATGGTATTTTGTATGTATGTTGCGCATCCCAATACACGGCTCTTGCATAATGTCTGATGAGAAGCCGATCAACGTAGATTGTATCATTCACAGAGTCGGAGACGAGCCGGTTCATGTCGATGATTCTTATGTAATAGTAGGCATTGGGTGTGTAGGGCAAGTCAAAATTCAATTCTGTATCTGCAGTTACTGTAATTTTAGTCAAGTTAAAGAATGTGCTGTTGTCTGGTGAATATTGAAGCATGAACTCTTCGGAACTCTCGAGGCCCTTTCTGATCTCAATCGTAAGGTTATGATATTCTCTATTCTCGTTCTGTATTTCCCATTGCCAGCCCAACCAGCGTGTCTTGACAAATGTCACTTCAATCCACATATAATCGAATCTGACAGAATTCCCACCTGTGTCGTTATTCTTGAAGCGAATGTTGAGACTGTTAATCTTGTTCCAAGTGTTGACCCCATTTGCTAGAAGATCGAATTCGCTGACAGTGTTCGATTGTCCTGCCATGGGCTTTATTGTCGTGTTCTGGAACTGCCCTCCTGCATATCCCCACATCACATAATCATCGGCATTGTAATTAGTGTCAACAGAATATTTGACCTTTAGGACAACCCTTGAGGGGATGCAGTTTTGGTAACTGGTATCAAGATTAAACTGTGATATGAACAGCTGTTCTCCTGCGTCGACATTATAATAGTCACCGTCATCAGCTGTCAAATTTTGGAGTATCTCATGCGTTGTATCGTAGACTCCTTTGGACGTCGGCAACGAGGTGTACGGCGGATAATTATCATAAACTTCTGTCAAAGATTCGTAAATATCGTCGCTTGCGGTTAAATCAGACTTGCTGCCACTCCTTGACGCGCTTCCGTTTGGATCGAGTTGATACTCGACGACAGGATATCGATCAATAATCTCTGATGTGGAAGCCTGTGTGTAAAAAATTGTTACACTTTTATCAGCTGTGCTTGTTCTGATGATGTCTGGATACTGATCTAAATTCACATCTGCAACCCTCACACGTGGGATATATTGTACGTGATCCCACGGATTCTTCCCAGCTACTGAAGGTAAGCTTCTCAATGATGAAGCAGAACCGAACGCGGCATTCTGGCGCTGTTGAGCATCACCCGATGATCTACCCCATTGATTTAGCCAAACTTTTGTGTCGCCGGTTTCGTATACTGCGACAATATCATCGTAACCATCTCTATTGAAATCGCCAGTCGCAATGTCCATCGCGGCAGGATTTGTATTCTTATTAGCAGCATTGGAACTTATCCAATCCAATGTGCTGTGTAAAGCCGTTTTTCTCCAGGTACCGTCATTCCAGAAAACGTAGATGCCGCGATTGAAATACATTCCCCATGTATTCGTGTAATCTGCATCGCTTGATCCTAATGCGGTTGTATAGACAACGACATGAATGAAGCTAGCAACAATATCGCCATCACCATCACCATCAAAGTCGCCCACTGCAATTGCACCACATAATTCGTAAATTGAAGAATAACCAGTTGCAAATCTTCCTAGTCTTGTGCTCCAAACCGTTGCATCTTCGTTGGCATTTCCAAGATCGTTGTTATAGGCGGTCTGAGTGCCCGAATATGCGTCAAACGGCATCGTTACAGGTCTCGCAGAGGACCAACTCTTTCCATCTGGATCTAAATTCTCGTACCATACGATATTGGCATAATCGGGGTCCTGACACCCAACAACAACATCGAGGCGTCCGTCCCCATTGATGTCTGCTAGCGCCATGCCGATTGGTCCCTTGTTAGGGCTGTTGTCTATTATTGTTTCATCCCATTGTTCTCCACCTTTATACCAGGCAATCTTGTTATCTTCCCAGTAAGCCCCAGAATCGCTCCATGTAAATGAACCAGAACCCACGCTGGCGAGAATATCCATCGTTGTTAACGGAGCTGTGACGTTTATCTGGATGCACAGACTGTAATAAACCTCACCGGTTGTGGAGCCGCTACCAGTATCTGAAAATTGCAGGATCTTAAGATTATATGCATTTTTCTTAGGTAACCACCAACCCTGATAAGCGTCTTTTAGCCCGACATAGAAAGTGTAAATTCCGTTATTTGACCCCTCATACGATGGTGTCGGGTTTGTGCCGGCTGTTTTGAATATGCTGCTCAGAGGAGCAGAATAAGTAGGTGGCGATGTATAAGAGGGCGGTATTTTCTTAATGATATATCTGCCAGAGTAATCGCTGATCTCAATATCGCTCATGTAAACAGTACTAGATAGGAGATCGACGTCCTTTGTTACAACTCTCACATACATGGTATCAGTGTGATTGAAGTCTGATGTTTGAATCAAAGAGTTGCCAACCAGTTTGTAAGTCAATATTTTCGGATAATTTACTGACGAGACCTGAATTGAATCCGCGATGTTAATAACCGTTCCTCGATTGTCTTTTAATATAAACTGAATTGGATAAATATAGGCAGATGACGGTGCATCGAAATAATACACATATCGATGGAATGTACCATAGATCCCTCCGTATTCAAATGCCTCCAAAGAAGATTGAGGAGTCATCGGCTCGCCCGTGATCGGGTGATACAGGAAGAAGCTGTTCTGCAATGCTAGATTTGCCAGCGCATCGCTATACAATTCAACCAGGACTCTCTCGTTTGGATTGAAGTTCCGAGTGATTGAATAGTCTGATGCCCTTCTTATATAGTAAAAAGTGGTTCCAACTCGACCCGTTTCTGAACCGCTTTCACCACCACTCGCATCAGGCGGATACGTCCCATTTACGAAATAATGACTGTAATTATAATATGGGCCATAAGTCGTCGTTCCCCCAGACGGCTTAAGTTGGACATTCAATGTAATCCTGGCAATTGCGGAATGTCCAGAGAGGTCGGATGCGCTAACAAAGACAATCTTCCCGTTCCAACTGATATCTGCAGTGAACTCTTGGGAAAGGAAAATTCCATCGTTATCAGAATCTTCAAGGGGAATGGATGCCGGCAGACCAATCGAAGTCGCATTCAAAATGACACCACTTCTATCGAGGTCACCATCAGGGTCGGTAACAAAAGCGTAAAATCTGATAGGGTCAGTGTGATATGATGGACTCGGAGTCGTACCTCTCTCACCGATAATCGGTGGGAATTTCTCGGTTTCGCCTGCGAGAACTGAACTCCATACGACTGAGTTTTCGACATAGTCAATTATCATAATACTAAGTCGTGTTGACGAAGTGATACCTGTTAATTTATACGACCATGTCTCACCTGTCTCCCAGTATGTTCCAATGTTGTTCAGGCTATCGGATATATTAAGAGTTTTAATGTCATCGTTCACAGATAAGTAGATCTTTGTTTTAAACTCCGCGAGAGGTTGTCCCCCGCGATGAGTTATATTGATCCAGCACGTGCCGTCTGATGAGATCCGAGTTTCTGTCAAAAAATCGGCATTAACCTCTTTTGCAGGTGGCGGCATCGTGCCAACATACCAAAATACCCCAGAAAACAAAGTCACCGTTATAGCAAGTATCATAATGTTGCCAACGATCTCGGAAACCCCACTCCGCTCCCGAATTCTTGAAATGCGCTTACTCATCATGATACTATACCAACCTTTTGATTAATAAAAAGGTTCTCTCTTGATACCTGATGACACAACTCTCATATATTTTATAGATTGATTGTATATAAATATTGTGTGGTAATTATCATACGTCATATGTTTACTACCAAACCTCACGATTTCAAGAGGGAACAGTTGAACCAAACGAGTTTTTCCTTACATAGTTTCGAGCAGTAGGCAAGTCATCAATGATCATCGATGACTTTTGTAGATCTTTCTATCACCATATTCATCATTTGTGGATTTTAGTTGTCTCTTCAATTTTCGTTTGCTAATGAATAAAATCATACGGCCGTAACATGTACGTTACCAAACCATTGAACGACTACCTTAATAAAAACTGGGAACTGTTGATCTCGTTAAGTCGGAGGTTTTGAAAAATGGATCGAGGAAGCGTGTTGAGGCGAGTAGTTCACATGTTTACACCGGCTTTTCTCGTTTACTATTTTTTACCTGACCCTCTTTGGGTTGGAGGTCTTGAAAGAGAATCTGCGTTGCTCCTTCTTCTTTCAATCATCCTCGTTGCTGAGGCTCTACGCTTAATCTTTAAACCACGCATCATCGGTTTAAGAGAATATGAGCAATACCAGATATGTGCGGCAGTTTGGGCAGCTGTTGGCATGGCCATTGCCTTTCTTTTCTTCCCTCTCGAATACTCGGCGCCAGTTCTCATGGGAATGGGCTGGGTTGATCCGCTCATTGGAGAGCTAAGAAAGAGAAAAAGTCATTTCTATCCACTGGCCCCCCTCATTGTCTATTTTGCAATTGCTTTTTCTTCAATGATTTATTTGATCGGGATGACCCCCTCGGTTTTTATCGCAGCGGTTGTTGCAACATTCCTTGCTGTTGGTATTGAGAGAATCAAATCAAGATTCGTCGACGATGATTTTCTCATGATCATTGTACCACTGATCGGAATCGCTATGACATTCGCTCTTGTCAAATAAATATGAATTATGAGGATTAATCACCGCCCGAAAAACGATTTCTTTGGGTATCTGGTTATTCCCCTCTGAATGATTTGAATAGGGCCATTGTGGCATTTCTGAGCGTCCTCAATTGTATCGTGCACCTTATCGCAAACGAGACACTGATAGACCACTTTCATCCCTTTCCGGAAACTCCAAAGAGGTTTATAATACATTTGCAGGATGCAGCGATGCCAGCCTCACATTATTTCTTGGCTTCTGGCCTTTCTTATGCATGCTATCCTTTTATATTTTCACAATTCAATAAGGTACCGTATGAACAGGATCAAGGTTATCAACGACCCCTCTGATCTAGTGCCAATGTTGAGGGCAGTTGATACCAAGATAAAACGGGAAGTACTCAAAGAAGTGACGCTTGAATGGCGCACTTCGAAGGAGATTGAAGAGAAATTTGGCCCAGAGGGTAAGGAAGCACTGAAATTCTTTGAGAAAATGAAGCTTGTCGAAACGAAGTGGCAATCAGTCGCTGGGTCTCATCCTGATAAGGCGTACCATACCTATTATACATCCTTTCATATCAACGCATCTTGGCCAGTATACGAAATCAGCGATGTCCTAGCAGCTGCTATGATGCCTGAAGAAGAATTTCAGGAGATCGAAAGGAAGATTCTGGACCTCGTAGGATCAGAGGGCAAATTCGCTGGCGACGTTGCTGAAGCCCTTGGTATCACTTCGACGATGCTGAAGAGCCTGGTAAAGCGCTCAGTCAGACTCGATTACCGTGGTCACAGGATTGAACGGATCAAAGACTGAATTTTGGAAGCTTTTCGATGGCAGAGATTTGGGTATTGAGACTCGGTCATCGCCCAGAGAGAGATAAGAGGGTGACGACCCATGTAGCTCTAACAGCGCGAGCTTTCGGTGCGAAGGGAATTATCGTCACGACGAAGGATGAGAAATTAGAGCAGGGGATCCGAAGCGTTAATGAGCGGTTCGGCGGGGACTTCGAGATAAGGACAGGAATCAGAAACTGGAAAGAATTTGTAAAGAGTTTTGACGGGGATGTCGTCCATCTGACGATGTACGGCATACATATCGACGATGCACTCCCGAAGATAAGGTCTGAGCGATTGCTCATAGTCGTCGGTGCAGAAAAGGTACCGCCGGAGATGTATGAGCTCGCAACTTTCAACGTCGCTGTAGGAAATCAGCCGCATTCTGAAGTAGCGGCCCTAGCAGTATTCCTTGATAGGTTTCTTAAGGGCGAGGGGCTCAGAAAAGACTTCAAAGGGCGGATGAAAATCATCCCGTGCGAGAGGGGGAAGAGGGTTGTCAGCGATTCCGACTGAAGGGGAATGTCTTCGGATTCTCATCGAAGAAGGAGCGAATCGCAGTATTGTCGAACACTGCTGCATTGTCAAAGAGGTAGCTAAAAGGATCGGAGAGTGTTGCGGTGCTGACATTAGGCTTGTAATCGCCGGTGCGCTCCTTCACGATATCGGAAGGACGCGGACGCATGGCCTTGACCATGTGATCGAAGGTATGAAAATCGCGATGGAAAGGAATTTGCCTGTTGAGGTCGTGAGAATCATTCAGAGACATCTTGGCGCGGGGTTGACGGAGAAAGAAGCGGAGCTACTCGGTTTCCCGCCGGGTAACTACATGCCAGAGACACTCGAGGAAAAGATCGTTACACACGCTGACAATCTCGTTGATGAAAACGGTGTGAGATCGGTCTGGGACGCTTCTGCGGATTTTGAGAGGCGTGGTTTCCTCGATGCCGCTAAGAGAATGAAGATGATGCACGAAGAACTGTCCCGATTATGCGACAGGGATATCGACGAACTGCTTTTTCCTCTCAAGAGACGTGTGAAGTTCAGCGGGTCGTGTAGCGAGTATATTCTCCAGCAAGGTACAGATCCCTGAGTTTGTGATATTCTTCAGCATTTCGAGCAGCACGATCTCGGATACCCGGATCATCTTGTTTGACGATTTTTCCTGGGACACCGACGACAATCGATCTCGGCGGTATCTTCGTCCCCGCTGTGATCAATGCACCAGCACCAATGATGCACTCATCGCCAACGATCGCCCCGTTCAGAATCGTTGAGTGCATACCGATGATACAGTAATCGCCGATCGTTGCACCATGAATCACGGCACCGTGACCAATCGATACGTTTTTCCCTATGACATTCGGAAAATCTTCATCGCCGTGAATGGTTACGTGCTCCTGGATATTCGAACCTTCACCAACCGTTATCGAATTCAAATCTCCCCTTAAAACAGCATAGGGCCAGATACTGACCCCTTCCTCTATACTGACATTGCCTATGATGACAGCCGTGGGATCGATGAAAACTTTCCCTTTGATATTGATTGCCATGAGCGCCCCGAATGAAGTCTAAAGGAAAAAACTTCTCCCCCGTTTTCCTTTTCCGTTATAGTTTCACAGGAGGTTTCTTTGTCGTTACCCTTTTCGGGAAATACTTAAGGATGATCACGTCACCAACAGCTTGGATCCACCGGTAAGGGATGTTAATGGCCTTCGAATCCTCGACGAGTAGTGGATTTGTCTCGCTAATGAAAATGCCATCAACACATTTCTTCTCCAGTTCGATGACGAGGTTGTTAACATTCCCGACGAAGATGCCGTTTGGGGTATAAACCTGCAACCCAATGAGTTCTGAAGCTTCCTCCAACATCAGCTATCCATATGTCTGTTACTTCTTAAAAAGCCTTCGGATTTGACGTGGAATCAAGAAGATTTTATGGATCAATTGTTGCGGGGCCATAAGTTTATGAATTATTATTTGGCCGAATTTCATGGTTAGATGCGCACGATTTCCATATTCTTTCGAGCTTATAGGCAATGGTGCTCTTATTCCCCGAAATATCAGGCAGAAAGTTTAATAGCCGGCGCTATATTATCGGTTTTGTCTAAATCGAACACAACCGATAGGTGATCATGGTATGGACGAATTGGAAGAAATTCGAAGAAAGAAAATCAAGGAATTGATGGAAGCTGCCGAGAGGCACACTGACTCTCAATGGCCCTCAGAGCCCATCGTGATCGACGATGTCGGTTTTGATGGTTTTGTAAATAGATACGAGGTCGCCGTCGTGGACTGCTGGGCGCCATGGTGCGGTCCGTGTCGGATGATCGCGCCTGTCATAGATAGTTTGGCTAGGGAGCTCCAAGGGCGTGTTGCCTTTGGCAAACTAAACACAGATGAAAATCAAAGAATTGCCTTGCAGTATCGAATACAGGCTATCCCAACGCTCCTCGTTTTCAAGAATGGGAAGCTCGTCGACAGAATCGTTGGCGCCATGCCAAAAGACCAGATTATGAAAAGAATTCAGAAATTCATGTAGGGCGTAGAAATGAGGGATGAAGAGCATCGCATAAGGCTTGAGAAACTTGAAAAGGAGCTCGCCGAGTTGGAGGCAAATCGGCCAGCTCACTCTCCCAAACTATCTCTCGAAATGAGAATTGACGAACTGCGCGATGAAATAGCCGCCCTGAAAAAGATTATAGGAAGACAATAGCGCCGGTTCCAGATTTTTTGTTGATCAAATTTTCGAGTTGTGCAGAATAACTGTTATAACGGCACAACATCATTTTCATTTGATGAAGGATTTGGAAACGGATGTTGCGGTTATCGGATGTGGGCCAGCTGGGCTCCAAGCTGCCATTCATGCCGCGAGGAGCAAAGTGAAGGTTACACTTATTGGCCATCCAGAGAGAAGCGCGCTTGTGAAGTCGAGGGTCGAGAATTACCTCGGGATCGAATCGGCAGAAGGCGAAGAAATATTGAAAACTGGGGTAAGCCAGGCAAAGAGATTTGGCGCTCAAATTCTGGAGGAGGATGTGATTAAGGTAAGCAAGGATGAAAAGCGTTTTTTAATCGAGACTGACCATGAAAGAAAGATAATCGCAAAAGCCCTCATACTGGCACCTGGTATTTCAAGAGTTAAGCTTGGTATCAAGGGCGAAAAAGAATTCCTTGGCCGGGGTGTCAGTTACTGTGCATCTTGTGACTGTAATTTCTTCAAGGGCAAGAGGGTTGCTGTTATAGGTGATGAGAGTGTCGCCGCATCATCCGCGCTTCTCTTGAAAGAATACGCCAGCAAGGTATTTTGGATTTCAAGAGAAATGAAGGTCGCGAAACCGTTGCTCGACAAGGTCAAATCAACAACGATCGAGATCATTTCTCCCGCGACACCTGTAAGAATCTATGGCGACGAGGTCGTCACTGGTCTAGAGCTCAACGACGGCCGGAAGCTCGATCTTGATGGTGTCTTCATTGAACTCGGTGCCAAGGGTTCGATCGAACTTGCGCTCGAAATCGGAATCATACCAGACCCAAGTGGGCTGATTACAGTCGATCATGATTGCAAAACAGAAGTCGACGGCGCCTTTGCCTGTGGAGATGTGACGGGCCAACCATGGCAACTGGCAAAGGCGGTGGGGCAGGGCTGCATCGCAGGCCTCAAGGCAGCAGAGTTCGTCAAGAACCAGGAGGGTTGATTTTTTGATATGGCCCTTGAAAACGAGTTGATCGCGGGAATACTTCGGGGCGAAGGCGGATTTAGAGAGGCGTTAAGAAAGGTACTCGAAGAAGACCTCCAGATGAGTGTTTCTGAGTTCTGTGCAAAGACGGGACTTTCGATGAGCACAATTTACAAAATCATGCAGGATAAGAGAGAGCCAAATCTGCGGACAGTGAGGAATATCATTCTGGCAGTACGCAAACTTGAGAAACATCCGACAGGCAATTTCATCGCTGTCATTGCAAGTAGGCCAGTCCTTGAGAAAATTGAGGAACGCACGATTAAGATCGGCGGTAAGAACATCAGAGTTAAAGAATACCCTGCGGCGACTATGGAGGAAGCGATCATTTCTGCTGTGAGGGCTGAGAAGGATGGTGCCCTCGCGGTCGTCTGCGCCCCTATCGTTGCTCCAACAGTCGAAAAAATTCTATCGGTGCCAGTGACGGTCGTGATTCCGCACGACTCCGTGTTAAGGGCGATCGAACTGGCGGCGAAAAAAGTGTATTGAATTAGGCCGATGGTGTCGGCCTGACAACCTCTCTTTCCAGCTCCGCCAAAATGTGTTTTCTGAGTGACGCAAATTCGACGCTCGCTCTATCTCTAGGACGAGGCATCGTGATTTCGAAAATCTCTTTGATCGTCCCTGGCCGTGCAGTCATGACTACTATACGATCAGCTAAATAAACCGCCTCATCGACTGAATGCGTCACGAAAAGCACGGTTTTCTTTGTTTCGGCCCATATCCGCAGGAGCTCCTTTTGCATCATATTTCGTGTCTGCGCATCAAGTGCGCCGAACGGTTCATCCATCAGGAGAATTTTCGGATCATTTGCTAGCGCGCGTGCGATCCCCACCCGCTGTTTCATTCCACCGGAGAGCTCGTATGGATGTGAGTCCTCAAAACCTTTGAGACCGACGAGCTCGATGTATTTATCGGAAATCGCCCTTCGCTTTTCTTTTGGTACTTTTCTAATCTCAAGTCCAAATTCAATGTTTTTCCTGACCGTTCGCCAGGGAAACAGAGCGAACTCTTGAAACACCATGCCGCGATCGGAACCTGGCCCAGTAATCTCGACACCATCAAGTTTCACGGAGCCAGAGGTCTTTGATTCAAGTCCGGCCACGATGCGAAGGAGCGTGGTCTTTCCGCAGCCAGAAGGGCCAAGAACGCATACAAATTCGTGGTCCTTAACCTCGAGGGTGAAATCGGTGATCGCGACGAGTTCCTCATCGTCCTTCGGAAATCTCTTTTCAAGTTTCTCAATGGTCAGCGTCATTTCATCCCCATCAATCGCGACAAGTACTGCTCAATATACCTGCTAATGCCCACCGTCAAGATCCCCAGAATTGCAATGACGACCATTCCGGCATACATGTATTCATATTTACCGAGTTGCTCCATGAAGTAAATATAGTAACCTACTCCGCCTCCCACGGCGCCAATCATTTCAGCAGCTACTATACACATCCAACCAATACCCAGACCGATTGTGATGCCGGTCATGAGGAACGGAACGGTTGATGGGAAAATCACCTTTGTGAAGAGTCTTATCCGATCGGCACCGAGTGTACGCGCCGCATCTATGAGGGTTGGATCAACCGATTTCACACCGAAGATGACATTTGAGAGAAGAGGGAAGAAGACGCCAATGAAGATGACCATGACGGGGCCCCAAAAGAGCTTGAAGATGAGGAGAAATACTGGTACCCACGCAATCGGGGGTATGGGTCTGAAAACCTCGATCACTGGCTTTGCGACGGTTTCTGCCGTCCTGAAAAATCCCATCATCAGACCCAGTGGGACTGCGACACAAAATGCAAGGACAAAACCGAGTAGAAAACGCTGGAGGCTCGATGCGATGTTGTCGTCCATCGTGATGCCAAGGGACGGCGCTGGCGTAAGAAATGAATCGACGAACGCCTGAAAGACTTCATAGGGCCCGGGCAAATATGCGCGGTTGATAACTATTGAAAAGAGCCACCACACGACCAGGAATCCAGCCAGGGAAAGGGGTGTGATCCATAAAATCCGGAGGGTTCCAGTTTCGGAGATCTTCCTCCACTTCTTCTTGAGCCTTTCCCAAGGTGAAATCATCTGCATCCCTTATTAAATCAAAAGAGAAAAAGGTTTGGAGGGACCTTACGTCCCCTTGAGTTTGAGCTTGTAACCGTGCTCGTTTGCGTAGAACATCAGCAACAGATGCTGTATTGAACCAGGTCCCGGTGTTGCAACCGTCTGGCCATTCAACTCGCTGAAGCTCGTGATCCCTGCTTTAGCGACGATCGCCGACCCGCCGCTGTTGACTAATGAAACGATTTCTATCGGGATGTTCGCGTTGATGCGTTTTAAGAGCGCTGGCGGGCTTCCAAGGTAACCCATATCGATTTCATCTCGAGCGAAACCGTCCATCAAGAATGCACCGTTTGCATAGGGTAGGGGCGATTGAATCTCCACACCATACTTCTCAAATAGCGTCTTTCCGCCCCACAACGTTTCATTCGCCGCAACAACTCTCGCGAACTGATGGAGGTCGCCCATCAGGTAACCCAATCTCACGGTACCGAGAATCGTGTCGCTCGGCTCGACAGTCATCGCTTTTTCCAAGTAGCTCGTGTTGACAATGGAATCGACAAAAGCTGTCACATTCGCGTATCCGCTGAGGGAAGTGATCTGTCCTAAGTCGGCAAACATTGAAGTATAGTTTTCAAACCATTTCTTCACCGGTTTCGTAATCTCGTAGTTGAATTCGATGTGCTCAATCGCAGACTCTACGACCGTTGTATTCCTGTTACTGAACTCTGCTCCAATCTCCAAAAGTTTCGTGTAATTCTCGCCACCGTTTTCGATCGTTTCGATGATCCAGTTCGTCGCATCGATGTGCGCTCTAATAACTCTTGCAACAAGATCGTTGTTCTTCGCGGCATCTGATTCGGCAAAGCTCGTTTTCACAGCGATGACACAGCATGGATGGTGTGGCCATATGTCGTTTGACCATGCGATGACGTTGGCGGTACCGTCCACTAAGGAATCCGAAACATAAGGTTCCCAGCTGACAGCTCCTTGGACGGTGTTGGTCTGCAATGCAGCACGCTGGTTCGCCGGTGCGACGGCACTCCAGTATATCACTTTTTCCTCCGCTGCTGGCTTGTACAAAACTGCGGCGGCCACAACGGCGAGAATTGCTATAATAGCTACAATAATTGCATAAATTGCCGATCGCTTCATGAGGTCACCGATTTCTATAGTTTAACTGGTCTATAAATGGTTTCTCCCTAGAAGGAAAAAATTTGTCCTACTTGTACATTTTTTCTCCTCAATTCCACACAATGGTATTTGATAGACTGATCCCTAGAGGTATTGGATTTTTTAAGCAAGGTGCGACTCTTGAATGACACAGCTAATGCTTTTTCTTGATAGATATCAGAGTTCGATATTGATTTTCAATTCATCCAATTTCATTCATCATGAGAGGTTTTTGCGATTATTTCGGTATATCGTGAAAAAAGAATTGCAATAGCGAAAGAAAAAAATTAATAAGCTTTAATAATCTCGAGTTATCCGATATTATGTTCCAGCTCAACGTGGTAAGCAACACACCCCTGACACCAATTAATGACGTCGAGGAAGTCGCTACTGAGTTCCTCAAGCAGATAGGATACCTGCCAATGAATTTTGATCCGAAAAAGAAGAGGGGAAATTCGACAGAGGGGATTCCCTACAAGCTCTTCGTAGAGTGCTTCATAAAAAATATGAAACGTGTCTGGCTTGTCGAAGAGTTGGCAATCTATCTCAAAACAACGAAGCCAACAGTTTACAGACATCTCAACAAACTGAAATCGATGGATTTGATCGAAGAAGTGGAGACTATGCGCGATGGGCAAACAAAGAAGGGATACCGCATTCGATACGGTGATCTCCGCAAGGCATGGAGCTTCACCGAAGCAAATGTGCAGATGGCGATGGATAATTACCGCAAAACGGTTGATCATCTCCAAAAATTAATCGAGGAGGCAAGGTAGATGACTGGCAAAGATCTCGAACCAAATCTCACAAAGGGCTCGAAGTGCAGGGTGATCAGCAAAGGTGGCGAGGGGCAGCCATTATTGACAACTGGTGAGTTCAAGGGGTACGTTGCTTTCGGACATGATACGGCTATCAGTATTGAACTAGACGACTCCCATGGAGAAGAAGCGGGGAGAATCAGATTGATCCCATGCATCGCCGTTCTTTCGATCGATCTGTTGCATTTGAAAAAAGAAGAGGAGAAAAAGGAAAGCGAGGAGAGAGAAGTTTATTTCAGGTAAATGCGATCAAATGATGAACCACTTTTCCATTGATCGGGAACACTCCAAAACAAACCAGGTTGATCGGAATCGTTGGAGTTACCATGAAGCCTTGATCAGGCAGATCGTCGGAGGAGCGATAAAAGATAGGAAGAGTCTCCAGACCGCGAAGATTACACTGGCAAAACAGTTCAACCTCAGCGAAATACCGCCTAACTCAGAGACTTTAGCAGTTGCAGATGAGGAGGAGTATCCACTCGTCTTAAGGTTATTGCGAAGGAAGCCCACGAGAACTCTGAGCGGGGTGGCGGTCATCGCTGTAATGACTTCGCCTGCGCCGTGTCCGCATGGTAAATGTATCTATTGCCCTGGCGGGGTTGAATACGGATCCCCGCAATCCTACACTGGAAAGGAACCAGCGGCGAGAAGGGCCTCGGCCAATGAGTATGATGCATTTCGACAGGTGAGGAGCAGGATCGCACAGCTCGAGGCCATCGGCCACCCTACCGACAAGATAGATCTGATCATCATGGGTGGGACATTTACAACACGTCCAAGGGAATACCAGCTATCATTTGTGAAGGGATGCTTTGATGCCCTGAATTCAAAAAGCAGCGAGTCGCTCGAAGAGGCGCACGAGATCAATGAAACGGCCGATCACCGATGTATCGGAATGACCGTCGAGACAAGGCCCGATTCGTTCGATCGAGAGAAAGCAGAGTTCTCGATGTATCTGGGCGCCACGAGAGTTGAGTTTGGCGTGCAAATACTTGACGACGAGATACTAAGCGTGGTGAAACGGGGGCACGGCGTGTCGGAGGTCGTCAAGGCGACGCGCATCGCAAAGGAATTGGGGCTAAAAGTCTGCTACCATATTATGCCTGGCCTACCCGGCTCATCGAGAGAAAAAGACCTCGCGAGTTTTTCGAAGATGTTCGAAGATGAAAGATTCAGGCCAGACATGTTGAAGATCTACCCGACGCTTGTAGTTAAAGGGACGCCACTCTATGATCTCTGGAAGGGCGGGAAATACAGGCCTTATTCGACTGAAGAAGCCGTGGAAGTCATCGCCGAGATGAAAAAAATTGTGCCTCCGTATGTCCGTATCCAGAGGATTCAAAGGGATATACCTGTGCCGTTGATTGAGGCAGGGGTCGACAAGGGACACCTGAGGGAGCTCGTCAGAGAAAAAATGAAGGAGGACGGAGCGAGCTGTCAGTGCATTAGGTGCAGAGAAGTGGGGTTACTCGGCGTCGACCTCAACGAACAATTAAATGCTGAACTCAAGATCATCAAATACCGGGCCTCCGACGGTGACGAGTATTTCATTTCCTATGAGTTACCAGATCAAAACGCACTTGTTGGCTATGCAAGGTTAAGGATCAATGATTCGCCTTTGAATGACACCGCGCATTTAAGAGAGTTAAAGGTCTTTGGCCAGATGTTGCCAATCGGTCAGAGTGGAGAATCATGGCAACACCGGGGGTTCGGCAGACAGCTGATCGCTGAGGCGGAGCGGATCGCGCGCGAAAGAGGTTGCAGGGAGATAAAGGTCACAAGTGGCGTCGGTGCGAGGCGATACTATTCCTCCATGGGATATGTGCGGGATGGCGTGTATATGGCGAAACGACTTTGATCGTTTGTAGTTCAAAAACCAATATTTTTATTTCACAGTGATGATGCATAATTTGGTGTTTTATTGGGGTGTATCAGCTGCGGTGAAAAAACGGCCGAAAATGTACTACTGTGCAAGGCATGTTTTGAGCGACTGAAAGACCCCTTCGCGCTTCTACCATCATCTCTCGATCCGACCGCTGACGTAAGGCTAAATCGTCTCTGTAGCGTATCGATGAGGATTGGCCCCTTTTCCGATTCTGATGTCGCCTTTGGCAAGGGTCTTGAGACGATCACTAGATTTAGAGAGCTTTCGATGGCGGATAATAAAGATCAGCTGCCGATCCTCATTGATCGATACCTCTCGATGCTTGGGATTGATCTTAGATTGAATGGTGACGAACGTTTGCCGCGGAGGGCTTTCTTGCGCCAGATTGTTGATGTGACTTCAGACCTAACTTTTTCTGGGGAATCATGGGCTCGTGCTTCTATTAGATTGGGCAATATTGAGGCAATTACTGCCAGAGAGGTGATGAACCTGCCGATTGAACCGTCGGCTTCGATCCCTTTTGCGAAATCGATGGCAGAAAGTGCAATGAAGCGGTATGGGCATGGCGCGCCTTATCCCGGTCTGAAGAAGATCACTGAGGTGAACAAGGCGGTTATCCTTCATTTCATCGGATCAAGCGATGAAGCGATCAAGAGGCTCGATCAGCTCCTCGACTCTGAGGATTTTGTCGAGGAAAAGAATAACATACTGATCTGGAAAGCGAGCATATTTCTGGATTTGGGTAGGCATGCGGAAGCAACCAAAGTCATGGGAGAACTGCCGAAAGATGCTCAAGGAAGGAGGGTTAACAGACTCCGATTGCTCCTGGGCGGATTGAAATGAAAGAAATTGAAGAGATCCTCGAGGAGAGACTTGATGCGAGAATCGCCAATGCGCTGAGGACACTGAGTGATGAGGAATTCAGAGACACCGTTATTGAATTGCTGGGTCTAATGGAACTCAGGGTCACTGGAGCAATCTACTCCGACGATACTGTGCTCGTCGAAGGCGAAGGCAAGGAGGGAAAATATCTCGTCATGGTCTCCAGACGTGCCGCTGATGCCTCTTCAGAAGGGCTCAGGAAGATCAAGGAAAAAGCTGAGCTTGAGGGAAGACGCCCTGCTCTCATCGTTTTAGGTGACTTTGATGAAGACGCGCGGCAACTTGCAACCGATAACCAGATCGCTTACGCTGATCAATCTCGTTTTCTATCGTTGGTTAAGAAATTTGGAATTGGGTCTAAATTGCTCAAGGAAATCGACCGTCGCATACTGGAGCAGGAGGGTGCGAGATACCTTCCGAGTATAGGGAGATTTGACGCAGTGCTCGGTGCCGCGGAGGAGGCGATGAGACAGAAGAACTACGAGAAAGCGCTCGTCCACATAGAAGAGGCACTCCGATTGAAACCAGATCATTTTGTGGCCTGGCAGAAGAAAGCGATCGCTCTTGCAGAAATTGGAAGGAATGAAAAAGCGGTGGAGGCCTGCAGGAAAGCGATAGAGCTGAAGCCCGATGACGCATACTCATGGTATCTGCTCGGGGTCTTCCTCGGCAGGCTCAGCGACTTCAAGGGCGAATTGGCTGCATACGATAATGCCTTGAGGTTATCACCTGCGATGCGTCCGGTACTCCTCAACAAAGGCGCTGCACTCTACCAGCTCGGCATGTTCGACGAAGCGCTGAAGGTTTATGAACTAATGCTAAAATCATACCCTGGGGATGCTCAAGCTCTCAACAACCGTGGTCTCGTACTCAAGGCTCTCGGTCGACTGACTGACGCGCTCCATTCCTTCGAGCTCGCGATCAAGAGCGATCCTAAGAATCTTGAGGCGTTGATTAATCGCGCATCCCTTTTGTCCGAATTCGGTTCAGTTGGCGAAGCTGTCGATGCATGGCAGGAAGTCGTGAGAGTTGAGGGCGGTAAAGCAGAACTCTGGCTAAATCTCGGGAGGGCCCAGAAGGCGGCAGGCCTTTTCGATGATGCGGCCAAGTCGTTTGGTGTTGCCCTCGTTCTGAATCCAAGTCTTTCTGAAGCGGTTATTGAGCGTGATGAAGCACTGGCTGCGGCAGATATGACTGCTCCCCCAGAAAGAAAACGAGACACTGGCATAGCCAGGGAATTTTTGAATGCGGCGATCATCCTTCGGGCGATGGGAAGACCAGAGGAGGCATTGATGGAGGTCGAAAAGTGTCTCAAGATAGAACCTCTGACGCCAGAGGCGCATCGGCTGCGTGGCGAACTGCTGCTCGATCTCGGCCGGTTTGAGGAAGCGCTCATCTCTATCAAGGAAAGTGTCAGAGAGATCCCAGGAGACGTATTCAACCTTCTTGATCTTGAGGCAGTCACCTATCGCCTTGGGAAAAAAGAGGAGTGTCTGAGGATCCTGGAAGGACTTCATGACTCCATCGAATCCGATGCCAGGCGATTGTTACTTCTGCTTGAAATGAACCGGCTCGAGCGGCTTGATATCTCTCTCATAAAAAATGAGACATGGATTATGCGTGAGCTGCGCATTCTTTTACTCATAGCATCTGGAAACTACGGGAAGGCTGTTGAGGAAATCGAAGAGATCGTTGCTAAAGGGGAGATCACACCTGAGTTGATGAACAATCTTGGCGTATGTTATCGTCTCCTGGGCGATTTCGAGCGATCTGCAAAGGCGTTTAGAGACGCGATATCGCTCGCCCCGGCATATGCCGATGCGTGGAACAACCTCGGATGCGTCAATTATCTCCAAGCGGATTATGCACAAGCGTTAAAGTGTTTTGAGGAAGCGTTATTGCTTGAGAAACGCCCCTCCTTCCATCTCAACAAGGGGATATGTCAACTCGCAATTGACGATCTTGAGGGCGCGTCTGACTCGTTCACCTCCGCGTTGCGCATTGAGCAGAGCGCTGATGCGCTCAACTGCCTAGGAATCGTGGCGGAGAGAAAAAAAGAGTTCATCAAAGCTCTTGAGCTTTATAACGCGGCAATTGAAAAGAACCCAAAATTTCATGATGCAATTGCGAATCGCGACCGCGTGCTGAGTATTGTCAAAGAAGGTAAGAAATAAGGCCAATAAGTACGCAAAAAATCTCAGCTAATGTTCATCACGACGACGTCGCGCACGGCCCGCATCTCGCTGAAGGGTAAGATGAGTCTGCCCTGTGCGTCAGTCTTGTATAATCGGGTTTCAATCTCTTCTGCTGGCACCACAAGCACATGCTGAATTTCTCCCGTTGTCGTATCGATAACAAAGTTGTCAATCATCCCCAAGATCTGCCCATCATTTGTCATTACAGTTTTACCCTTCAACTCCGTGATGAACTTCCTCATTACGAGCACCTTCTATAATGATTTTGATAACTGGTTATATGAATGATATTGTCCATATTTAGCTTTATCTCATAGGGTCTGGATAAGCTATCTAATCTGGGAAGGGCAGGACGTATTGGCGCCATTATAGAAATTCTTATCATTCCATGATGTTGCCTAATAATCATTCCCTGCAGGTGCCTTCCGAAGCCTCAGCATTTCCCGTACCGGAGTGATCTGACTGGTAACTCGCATTCGAGACAAACCAAAAAAATGTAAATGCTGGGTGATAGAACGGAAAGGTTTATTAGCTGGGCTTCTTCTTAAGCTTCTCCCGAGGGAGATTAAAAAGTCTCGTAAAACGGGTCGTTACCCATGGGCTTAAGCTACAAGCTTCATTATCAATCAAAAGAGAGTGCTTTCGTTAACATTGCTGGTGACTACCGATATCTCAGCGAAGGGCACTACGAGAGTGTCGAAGCTGAGGTGCAAGAAATCCCTGTTTATCCGCGGGTGAAGGAAGCGCTTGATGCGTATGTTGTTCCATTGTGCATGGAAAGGGCTAAACGAGCCGGCATCCCAGTTCCAGAATATTATATCTCGAACGGATTCTTTGAGCCTCCTGCAATCATATACCCTATTAATCCTTTCATGCGACGACACAGCGTTGTTTACAAAGAAGGGCACGTGAAGACTATCGGCAAATCGTTGACGAGGAATTACAAGTATCCAATACTTGTCCAGAGAATTAGAGAGGATGCATCGATCAGGGAATTCAAATGTATTCTCGGCACTACAACAACCGACGAGTTCGAAACGATCGCTAATCAGATCTGGAATCTCTTTCACCTGCCAATCTGTAAAGTGAGGGTCATCGAGGATGGCGAGGTCCTGCTCAGCGCAATTGAACCATTACCGCTCCATCAGCTCAAGAGTAAGGAGCTGAAACTCCTCAGGAAGGCGAACGAATGGCAAATATAGCGTGCTTCGTTGAGCGCTATACGATTAATCGTTCAGAGGAACTTAACGCCCTCACGAATTTCAAGGTCACAGCGCTCAACCTAGGACATCGTTTTGACTATATTTTCAGGTCGGAAATTCACAGGATTCCTGAGTTCGATGCACTCTTCATCAGATCTACAACCGACCCGATGAACGCGTCATACGTCGCCTCTCGCATAGCGGAAATGAACGGCCTTAGGGTGATCGATGATCCCGATTCGATCATCATTTGCTGCGATAAAATCAATATGTATCTTAGATTGCAGAAGAACGGGCTGAGAGTTCCAGAGACGCGCTTCCTCGATAAAAACACTTTGAATCCTGACACGGCCAGAAGAGTTTTCGAAGAGCTTGGATGCCCTGTTGTGTTGAAAGCACCGTTCAGCAGTTTTTCAACTTACGTCGAGAAGGTAGAGAATCTATCCGAGTTCCTGGAGACTGCGAGGAGATACTTCCGGAGAACGAGCGCCATTGTCGCCCAACGCTTTGTCCCTTCTAACTTTGACTGGCGTGTTACGACGCTTAACGGAGAAGTGCTCTTTGTCTGCAAGTACATCATGCCCCCGAGTAGTTGGAAAATCCAACATAGAGAAAATGGACACGTGACATGGGCGAGAATCCAGGCAATGGACCTCAAAGAAGTCGATCCAGAATTAATCGAAACAGGTATCGAAGCATCCGCTGCTATCGGGAAAGGCCTGTATGGAGTTGATATAAAAGAAGTCGATGGGGAATACCTGGTCATCGAGGTCAACGACAATCCTAATATCGACGCGGGAGGCGAGGACGCAAAGAACCCGGAGGTCTACGAGAGGATCATACGATACCTAGCAGGTGGCTAAAAAGTGATCAGGACAGCGTCTCCCCAGGATATTCCTGAAATTCAGAAACTCGAGGACGAATCTTTCAATATCGATGCCTTTTCACACCGGCGGATGTCCTATCTTATCAAGAAAGCTCAATCTGCAACGCTAGTCTACGAGAACAATGGAATTCGTGGCTACATCCTCCTGCTATTCAGAATGGATACACCAGCTGCTCGGGTCTATTCGATTTGTGTTCATCCTGCGTATCGTAAGATGGGAATAGGTACGGAACTGATGCGGGCTGCGGAAAGACTGGCCGTTGAGCGAAAGTGCACGAAGATGACGCTCGAGGTCAGCGAATTGAATTCCGATGCGATAGCATTCTATCAAGCGCTTGGATTCAGGACTGTTAAGAAACTTGAGAACTATTATTCCGGGGGAGTTGACGGACTGAGAATGGAGAAGACGCTACCTTGATCCGGGAATACTGGTAACAGGTATTCACCTGTAGGCGCCAAGTTCTTCCCATCCGGTCTTTGCCTTCTGAAGTGTATGGCCGATACTCTCGTACTGCTTCATGGTATTCTTATCTGCTGAAGGCCGGACGATTTTGAGTGCTGCATCGAAATGGCGCATCTCCACATGGCACGCATCCTTGTTCTCTCTCAGCGCGTTCATCGCGGCTTCCCTGCAAAGGTTTTCGAGATCCGCTCCGACGAATCCCTCTGTCCTCGCAGCGATTGACCCCAGATCGACGTCCTTCAACGGCATCGATCGCGTATGAATCTTCAAGATCGCCAACCTCGCCTCCAGGTCGGGCACTGGGATCAGAACGAGGCGGTCGAACCTTCCTGGCCTGAGAATCGCAGGATCCACGATATCTGGGCGGTTGGTTGCGGCGATCACCGTGACCCGATCGAGGCTCTCGAGTCCATCCATGCTCGTCAGCAGCTGGTTGACAACACGTTCGACGACTTTCGTATCGCCGCTGAGCCCCCGTTTCGGTGCAATAGCATCGATCTCATCAAGGAAAACAATCGAGGGAGCAACCTGCTTTGCACGCTTGAAAATCTGGCGGACCGCCTTCTCACTCTCCCCAACCCACTTGCTCATGATCTCCGGCCCTTTAATCGAGATGAAGTTTGCCTTCGACTCAGTCGCGACAGCCCTGGCGATCAGCGTCTTCCCAGTACCAGGCGGTCCATAAAGAAGGATCCCCTTAGGAGGCTTGATGCCCATCCTGCGGAACGCCTCAGGGTCTTCGAGGGGCATCTCGACCATTTCCTTCAACTGCTGTTTCACATCTTCGAGTCCGCCAATGTCGTCCCATGTAACCCTCGGGATCTCGATGAGCACTTCTCTCATCGCGCTCGGCTCGACTTCCTTCAGAGCTTCATCGAAGTCTCTTGCGGTGACCTTCATCTTTTCCAGCAGTTCCGGCGGAACGGGTTTATCGAGATCGAGTTCCGGCACATACCGCGCGAGACATTTCATAGCAGCTTCCCTCGCAAGGGCGGCGAGATCCGCTCCGACGAATCCATGTGTCAAGCTTGCGTACTTATCAAGATCGACGTCCTCAGCAAGTGGCATCCCTCGTGTGTGAATCTGCAATATCTCTTTCCTGCCTTCTTTGGTCGGGACGCCAATTTCAATCTCTCGATCAAACCGCCCGGGTCGTCTCAAAGCGGGATCGAGTGCGTCCTCACGATTCGTCGCACCAATGACGATGACCTGCCCACGTCCACCGAGCCCGTCCATAAGCGTAAGAAGCTGAGCCACGACTCTCCGCTCCACTTCGCCCTGAACTTCCTCGCGTTTTGGTGCGATCGAGTCGATCTCATCGATGAAAATGATTGAAGGCGCATTTTTCTCGGCTTCCTCGAACTTCTCGCGCAGTTTCTGCTCACTCTGACCGTAATACTTGCTCATGATCTCGGGGCCCTGTATCGCGTAGAAGTTTGCGCCCGCCTCGTTCGCCACGGCCTTCGCAATGAGTGTTTTTCCAGTTCCTGGTGGACCAAAGAGAAGGACACCCTTAGGTGGATCGATGCCGAGACGATCGAAAAGCTCAGGGTGTTTGAGTGGTAGCTCAATCATTTCGCGTACTCTTTGTAACTCGTACTCTAGGCCGCCGATGTCATCGTAAGTGACAGACGGTGTAACGACCTCTGTCGTCTCCACAGGTTCTGTTTTCACAGAAAGTTCTGTATGCTCCCCCACGACGACCACGCCAGAGGGCTGTGTGTTGACGACGATGAATGGCAGGAATCCGCCCATCAATGCGATGTTTGGGATGATGATCTCATCGCCCTTGATCAGCGGTCGGTTAATGAGCCCCTTCCTGAAAAGTTCCTCAACGCCCTGGCCGAATCTGACCTTCTTCCCTTGGGGGATCTTCGGCGCGACGACAACCTTCGATGCTGGCTGCGGGTCCGCCCTGGAGACGGTGACCTTCTCCCCGATCGAGACACCAGCGTTTGACCTGATCATGCCATCGATACGAATGATCCCTTTTCCTTCGTCCTCCTGAGATGCTCTAAATACTTTCGCGACAGTTCTCTTCTTTCCAACGATCTCAATGACGTCTCCGACCTCAACTCCCAATTCCCTTCTCGTCTTTGCGTCGATCCTTGCCCTTCCGAGTCCAACTTCAGATTGGTGCTGGGCGCGAGCCACCCTCAGGGTCACGGACTCTGCCATATTACCCCCACATTCTTTGACTGCACAATGCTTCAGCGAGTCTTAAACCTTCCTGACCCCTGGCCTTCACAAGTTATCTTAAAATTTCGATTTTGAACACAAAGGATTAATGCGGGGGGAAGACATGAGTCCCGAACATGCAGATGGATGCTGAGTGCGTGCCCTGCCTCCTTGGTCGCGTGCTTTACGAGACACGCCTCTGCGCGCCCGATCGGAAGGAAGAGGTGATGGTAGAGTGCCTGAAGACGCTGTGTGAGAAATTTAGGATCGGCGCGAATTCGGCCGATGTGGCGACTCATGTGCACCGGCGAGCATATGACCTTCTTTGCCCTGATCCATACAAGGATTTGAAGAGAAAGAGCAATCTGACAGCGCTCTCAATGTTCGAAAGGGCGCGATCCTATGTGTATTCCGCGAACGATAAATTGAAAGCCGCCTGTTTGTGTTCGATCGCCGGCAATGTCCTCGATTTCGGTATCCGCGCGTCGGTGGAAGGACCTGAGCTGTTTTCGAATGCCTTCGACTCGATCGTCGCGCAGGGACTCGATGTAGACGACACACCCAGAATGAAAAGAATCCTTGAAGGGGCGGACAGTGTGGTTTATCTTTTCGACAATTGCGGGGAGATCGTGTTCGATAAGTTGTTGATAGAGCAGATCAAGTCCTTTGGGGCGAAGGTGATAGGCGTCGTGAAGGGAGAACCGATCCTAACGGACGCGACACGAGAAGACGCGGTTGAAACTTCAGTCGCGTCCCTCGTTGACGATCTGGACACAACTGGCATGTTTGCGATTGGCATCAACGTTTTAAGAATGTCTGCGGAACTCAGGAATAAATTCGAAAAGGCAGACCTTATCGTCTCAAAGGGAATGGCAAACTTCGAGGCACTTTCGGATTATGCGTTCAAACCGATTGCGTATATTCTGCGAGCGAAGTGCAGACCCGTCGCAAGGGCAATAGGCGCGAGAATCAATGACAATGTCGTCAGAGTCGTTGAATAGGTGTCCGGCTGGCGGTGTCAAGCGATGAAAATCGAATCGGTTGATTTCATGAAGATAAGGCTCGAAAGGGAAGAACCCTTCCGCATTGCGACGGGAGTATCGAAAGATACAGTCAATTTCTTGATCATAATCCATGCCGGCGATATTGATGGCCTGGGCGTGGCCGTGCCAAATTCCGTAACGAAAGAAACAGCTGAATCAATCGAGAACTCGATTTTGAAGGTCAGGGGTATACTCATAGGTTGCGATGCCGAGGATATCGATGGAATCCATAACATTTTGGACAGGAAACTCCCAGGGTATCCCGCGGTCGAAAGCGGCGTCGACCTCGCGATTTACGACCTCATTGGAAAATTAAAAGGGTTCGAGGTCTGCGATATGCTCGGCCGGATGCGCGATTGTATAGAGACATCGTTCACGATCGGTATAGAGGATCTCGAAACATCTGTCAAAAAAGCGGCGAATGCTGTCAAGTCAGGCTTTCGCGTTCTCAAGATTAAAACGGGGCTGGACGTCAACGGAGATATCCGTCGGGTCGGGGCGATCAGGGATGTTGTTGGATCAGGAATCAGGCTTAGGGTTGACTGTAACCAGGGGTATAGCTTCGAAGAAGCGAAGCGATTTGTCGAGGAGCTTGATTGCCTGGATGTCGAATTCGTCGAGCAACCAGTTTCAGCAAGCGATTTTGAGTCGATGAAGAAACTCTCTTCGATATCGTCGATTCCGATTATGGCCGATGAATCGGCCAAGACGCTAGATGACGTGAACAGGATCATCAGGGAGGACTGTGCATCGATGATCAACCTTAAACTCGTCAAATTCGGCGGAATTCACTCAGCAGTTATCATAGATACGCTTTGCAAGGATCATGGTATTGGTATTCAGGTTGGTTGCATGTCGGAGTGCGCGGCGTCGATTGCCGGCGGCCTCCATTTTGCTCTCTCAGGAAAGGCGGTCAAATACGCCGATCTGGACTCGCATTTTTCTTTTGTGAATGATCCGACCAATGGCGTCGAGTTCAGGGATGGTAGACTGTATACGAGCGGATCTCCAGGTCTTGGTGTCAATTTGATCGTCAGCGAGGATTGAGAGATCCTTATCGAAAACGATATCGGTTAAATGGATCGTCCGACATGGTTTCATTATGCCACCTTTTTATTACTTCCGTGTATATCCGTTTTGAAACGTTCGTCTCGGAGATGAGTTGATGCGGAGGATTGACCAGGCAGTCGTACTCGCTGGTGGCGAGGGCACGAGGTTGAAGCCACTGACGAACACGAGGCCGAAGCCTTTGCTACCGATTCTCGACAGGCCCTGTCTCGAATACGTGATCGAATCTTTGTCGAGGGCCGGCATCAGTGATATTTTTTTGACATGTTCATATAGGTCGGCAGATGTTGTCGCTGCAATTGGGAATGGCGAGAGACTCGGTGCCCGTATCATCTATTCTTTTGAAGAGGAGCCGATGGGAACTGCTGGCGCTGTTAAGCTCTTGGAAGAAAAGCTTGACGAGACTTTTGTCGTCGCGAGCGGGGACGTGCTCGCAGACGTCGACATAAAGTCGCTCATCGAGTTCCACGAGCGTCACGAGGCTGATGTCACAATCGCCCTTACACAGGTGGAAAGACCTGAGGAGTTTGGCATCGTCGGTCTAGATGATCAAGGACGGATTTTGAAGTTCAAGGAAAAGCCCTCCCCACAAGAGGTCTTTTCGAACCTCATTAACGCTGGTATTTACGTGTTGAAAAAAGAGGTCCTGGCGGAGATACCTTTCGGTGAAAAGTTCGACTTCTCGAGGAATCTATTTCCGAGGCTCCTTGCGGCAGAAAGGAAATTGTTTGGCTTTAGGATCCCCGGATTCTGGAAGGATATCGGAAGGCCCTTTGACCTCTTAGAGGCGAATATCAAGATGGCGGATCGGACGCAAGCACATTTTCGGGATGGATTGGTGCCATCGGGCGATCGTTTTGTCAAGGGAAGTGCGAAGATCGTCGGCAGCTCCTATGTCGGGCGGGATGTCGCTCTCGGCGAAGGTTGCGTCATCTCTTCATCGGTAATCGGAAAAGAGAGCATGATTGGTGATGGGAGCGAAATTGTCAACTCCTTGGTATTGGGCCGATGCCACATTTCAAACAACTGTGTGATCAGTGAAAGCATCCTCGGGGAGGGATGCGTGATCGGACCTGGCGCAAGAATTGTGAGAAGCGTCCTGGGCGACGGCATCGAGATCAAGGGTCCCCGTTCACTAGAGGGCGCCACAGAAGAGTGAGCCGAGCGACTCGGCGCGATTGATTCGAGCGCTTCGGTTAAATAGTTCTGCAGGGATTGCCGCTGGGTGAACGCGAAACACGAAGCGGCCCTCATCGCATCGAGCTTCATCTGGGGTACATCATTCGTCTCAGCGAAGATCGGCGTCGAACATATCGACCCGTTCCTTTTTTCGTTCCTACGGTTCGTCCTCGCATCAGTCGTACTCCTTTTTGTCTTGGCAGTGTCAAAGAGATTCAGCTGGCGGATTTTCAATGACAAGCTCGTATGGGGGATCGCGGGATTCAATGCCGTTGCGCTGGAACTGCAGCACCTAGGTATGACAATGACGAGCGCGACGAATGCCGTGCTTCTCATCGACATTAATGTGGTCTTCGTCGCCATCATTGCCTTTTTCGTTCTTGCCGAAGAGATCTCCAAGAAGGTTGTCATAGGTCTTGTGAGTGGTCTTGTTGGCGTGGTGATCGTCTCGACGAACGGCGATCTATCAGCAATCTTCACTGGGAGTTTCCTCGGCAATGCAATGGTCTTCTGCGCTGGTGTTCTCTGGGCGTTCTACATCGTTTATCAGAAAAAGGTTCTCATGAGGGAGCATGATGTCCTTCTCGTTACCTGTGCTGTGATTCTGGTAACGACGATCATTCTAGTTCCTTTAACCTTGATATTCACCGGGGATTATCAAGTCGATTTGTCTGGTGGTATGAGTGCGGTTTACACCGGAATCATTTGCACGGGCCTCGCCTTCCTTCTATACAATTACGGGCTGAAAGGAATGGGCGCGACGATCGCCTCAATCATCCTCCTACTCGAGATCGTTTTCGCCATGGTCTTCGCCTTCCTCATTTTGCAGGAAATTCCGACCATTGCCACTTGGGTCGGGGGAGGTTTCATTGTCTTCGCTATCGTTATTATATCAGTAAAGCGAAATAGAAAATGAGGATTTATATCGTGGTGTTGTTCAAGACGTATACTTGGCCAGCACTTCCGCAGCTTTTTCCGGCTGGTCGACGCCTATCGCAATTTCTTCCTTCGGTGTTCTCGCACCGAGAATGAAAATCGACTCGATGTTTATGCCCGCTCTCGCCAACTTTTTTGTCAACTTTGCGAGCTCCCCTGGTTTGTCGCTCAGGGAAACAACAAGCACTTCTCGCTCGGAAAACTCGAGCCCTGCATTTTTCAGAGCGCTTCTTGCACTGTTCTCATCGTCGGTGATGACGCGGATCATCGGCCGATTCGAGCCGAGGTCGGTCGAAATCCCGCGGATGTTCACCGAGTTTTTCGCCAGAATCTCCGCAATCCAGGCCACTTCTCCGGGCCTGTTTTGCACATAAATTTCGAATTGCTTCATCATCATTAGTAAAAATATTGATCCTCCCTGCTAAAATAGTCTGCGCCTTCGTTGCCAAAAAATGGCAAAGAAGTTAATAGAATAATTAGCGATGCGTTGTCAATGCGATCCTCCTCATCGATCACTGCGGTTACTGTTAACTGGAATAAACCCCTCGAGACGGTACGGTGCATCAAGTCATTAAAAGAAGGGGGGGTCGAAGATATCACGATCTATGTTGTCGATAACGGGTCTAATGGCAATGACATTGACCTTATTAGGCGAGAGGTTCCAGACGCTTTTGTCTTTGAGATGGGCAAGAATCTTGGTTACGTAAAGGGGATCAATTTTGGTATATCCAAAGCAATGGAAAGCAGGCCGTCTTTTATCCTAGTCATCAACAACGATGCCTACGGGTCGCGTGGCTTCATCACTGAACTTCTTAAAGGCATGGAACGCCATCAGAATGCCGGTATCGTTGGGCCGAAGATCCTCTATCCAGATGGGAGAAGAATCTGGTACGCTGGTGGCGAATTCAATGAGTGGTTGGGATACAGCAGGCATCCGATGATGGACTCGGAGGACGATGGCGATCAGATAGATGAGAAAGTAGATTTCGTGACAGGGTGTGCAATGCTCGTTCGGAGAGAAGTTTTCGAGGAAGTGGGGCTTTTCGACCAGGATTATGATATCTACGCGGAAGACCTCGATTTTTGTCTGCGCGCTGCAGAGCGAGGTTACGAATCGTGGTACATACCCTCGTCAGTGGTTTATCACGAAGTTTCGAGTTCTACAGGGGTTGCCGGGTCAAATCTTATGACGCCGTTCAGAGCGTACCACTACGCGAGGAACATGTTTATTTTGACCTCGAAGAGGATCAAAGGTGGAAAATTTATCACATGCATCATCGGACAATTTGCAATCCGTTTCCCTTATTACTTCTTCATGATCGCATTGCAGAAGATAAGGGGGGCCTATCTCGCCTACATTCGGGGAATCATCGATGGCCTGAAATTCGTTGTGGGAGGGAGAGAGCCAGTTGAAGACTAGCGCCTTCTCAGCAACGATCAGCCGGAAAACCACATCCCTTTTTCCACTGCGCTTTGGCGGTGTACGCAATCTTCTATTAATCATTCTCGTCGGTCTGATCGTGAGGTTGATCGTGGCGCCGTGGACCTCCTGTCCATACGATATCTATCCTTTTTACAAGGCATCGGTCGACAAGCTGGCTGGGTTGGGCGTTTATGGCCACGCTTACCTGTCCTACCCCCCTCTTTCCGTCATTATATCTTATCCCTTCATCGCGATGCTCTCGCTATTTCTTGACCCGTCGGACTTCGGCTCCATCCAGTATTCTATGGTTGGGGTTGCGCAGACTACTGGGATGCTTGTCCCTTTTGTGACCCATCCCCTTTTCAACCTGTCCTTCAAGCTACCCCTGATCATTTCAGATCTTCTGCTGGGCATCACACTTTATCGATTCGTGCGCGAGAGAAAGGGTAAGGACTTGGCGGAGAAGGTGTTTGTCCTCTGGTTTCTCAATCCGCTCGTTATTTGGATCAGCTCTGTCGCAGGCCAAATAGACGTGTTGCCAGCATTCATGACTGTGATCGCGCTCATCAATTTCTACCGTCGCGAATACTTTTTCGCAGGTCTGGCACTTGGTATTGGCGTCTTTCTTAAAATCTATCCAATTTACCTCTTTATTTTTTACCTAACGTTCCTCTTCTCGAGGGAGTTTGATAGTCGATGTGTACAGGCGAGTCTCCTGAGACTCAGAGGATTCTATGCAATGGTGGTCGGAGGACTGATAAGTTTGATCGCCGTCCTCCCCTTTTTCCTGACCTCTGACAAAATGCTCGACTTCATCTTCAGGAGGACGGGATCAACAAGCTATGGTGGGTTGAATTTCTGGTTTTTTGTTCCTGCCCTTCCCAGTGAAGGCCTCTTACCAGATATCTTGCCAAGTGTGATCGGGCTTCCAACCTTCGTCTTCATTCTCATGATTATTCTGATTTTCCTCGTGTCCGCTCTCATCGTAAGGCAATACGCTAACAAAGAGCTGGACGAATTGAGGTCAATGACTCTCGGTAATATCGCCGTGATCGCCCTCATCCTGTTCCTGCAGCCTGTCACAAATCCCCAACACATGCTCTGGATATTTCCAATGCTGCTGATCGCTCTTGTCGACGACAAACGCTACGAGAGGAAGCTTTACCTCTTAACGGTTCTCGCCCTTCTCTATTTCATTTGGCTTCAGTCTGCATACGCTCTGATCTATCCCGCGGCGGCTTATAGCAACCTTGTGGACCTCGAGTTTCTCAACACAGCGATCATAAATTACTACACGACCGCAGGAATCTTCTCGAGGGAATCGCTCGTCATCGCTTCGGCGATGCTCGGCGGCCTCACGATCCTCTCAATCTTACTTCCAAAGAAATACGACTTCGTAGATCGGATTTGGAACCGATTGGTCCCAATGAAAGGAGGAAGGGAATGAAACTAGCTCATATTCTGTTCTCGCTCTTCGTCCTTTTCCTTTTCCTAGGCGGTGCTTTCGTCCAGGGCGGTATCACAAAGCTCCATATCGATCTCAATGTTGAGGCCTTAGTGGATGAGCAAGTTCAACTCAATGTCTCATACGCAATTAGTGCTCCGGGGGTTTATGGAAGTTTCAATGTCGCGAGCTTCCCGATTTCTAAAATGAGGTTCGACCGGATTCTCCTGTTCGATGATCCCAGATACGTCGACGTCTACCTTTCAAGGTGCATTCACGGCCTGTATGATCACTTGCGTGCGGAGTTCGATCTTATGAACGCCGAGATCGAGGTCTCGATTGTCCCGTTTGAACCCTTGCTAGAAGTCTTCTCCGGCAGTCCTGCGACCGTCGTTCTTGCTGGAGGGGTTCCCAATGGAACGGAGTTCGCTCTTCTTGCACTCCAATGGGTCGAAAGGGGCGGTGTTTTGATTACCTTGGGGAATGAGTCAATTCCTTTTCTTGCAAGGGAGTCGAACAGTGGAGTTGATGAAGAGGGATTTCTCGGAATTCGGTTCTACCCGCTCGATTTTCTTGGTGGCGAGTGCGTGACACCATCGAGCGTCGCCGAGGCGCTCGATTTCAAGTTCACCGCTCCAATCATGGGGATTGATGTCGCAGATGTTGAGCATTACGGTGGGAGGGTTATTGGTTATTACTACGAGAGGGATCGCGTCCTCGTGTCCGCGGCGCTCTTTCATATCGGCGATGGGGCGCTCATCGCTTTTTCTGGCCCCGTCTCCGCCCCCTATTTGACGAGCGCTGAGGATGTGATCGCCACGGACATCGCTAGGATCGTTGTTAGCCAACTCCAGTGGATATCCGGTCCGATCGTATTCGAGAGCGCTGAAGGAAGGCTCGGCGAGATCAGCGGCGTTTTACATGCGACATTCGAGGACCCACAGTTCGTTTCGGTTCTCGCTATTTCCACAGTAGGTACCACGGCTACCTACGCAAGGCACATTGTTGAGGTTTATGCTCATTAGGGAGAGAATTTCTTCGTTGACTCAGCGATTTCCCAGATGTGTTTATCAGGGCGGTTGAGTGCGACGTGCACTGTTGCATATATTCTCGCGATTGCCTCGAGGGCGATTGCCGCTGCGATCTTGTCAATTTGTGAGCGATGCTCCCTGCAGAAAGACGCGAGTGCTGGCATGAGGTAAGAGGGTTTCCAGGTCGGGACCGTGAAGTCGAACCGCTTCTTCATATACATCTCACCGATGTTGACCCTGGTCCTTTGCTTGAGGAACTCTTCAATCGTTTCAGGTCCCTTATTATAAACGATCGCTTCTGGGACATACACGACTCTGTAGCCTCGCCTCTCGATCTCCATTCTTATCCAGTCCTCATCAGTATTCGTGCCTTTTGGGAGCTGGAATCCAAGATTTCGAAAAGCAATGAGCTCTCCCGTTTTCGGCACGATCAGGGAGAGGCGATGGTGTAGGTCCCATAGCATCATTACGGCAAAACCAGTAATTGTCTCGGACGAATTCACGGGGATGGGATGACCACCTGTCATGCCGACATGATCATCGTTGAAGGGAGAGAGCAAGGATGAAAGGGAATTTTCGGCGAGGACATTATCAGCGTTTGCAAGCACGATGATCTCTCCCCTCCCTTCTCTGATAATCAGATTGACGGCGGAATACTTCCCCTCCCTCCTCTCCTGGACGATGAGTCTCACCCGCCGATCCTTTTTCATATATTCTTTAACAATCTCATCAGTCCGGTCAGTGCTACCACTTGAAACGACGAGAATTTCTTCAATTTTGAAATCTTTCACTTTCTGCGACGAGATCGCGCTCAGCGAATTTTCGATATTCTTCTCTTCGTTGTGAGCGCAGACGCCTATCGTCACAGATTGCATCGACTCTACAAGTCACACTCCCAATAGATAATTTTCGTTCATAATATAGGTTAACCAGCGTCGATGCTGCATCCAACGGTATCATAAAAAGCTGATAGACTAAAGCCGATAAACATTGGTACGAGTTGGAGGTCCAGTAAGTCAGAAGCGATGATGTAGAAGAGACCAAGGTTGATGAGGTATCCGGTGAACACTGTAAACATGATCTGGAGGCCTTTGATTAATCCCGCCCTCTTCCTCCTTCCCGCAAAGAACTCGTTGGCGACGACTACGTAGCCGACTGCGATAAGGAACGAGATGACAGTTGGAAAAATTCCCAGCGTGTGCCAGGGCTGATTAGTCAGTGTTAGAAAAACTATCGTTGTCAGAATCCCGAGGATGAATGCGGCAATAAACCGCCCTAGCATGCTTAATAAGAAGAACGAGGTTGCTGCAGCCAGCCCTTTACCGAAGACGCCACACTGTCTCATGATCGACAGTACGACCTTTGCGTCGAGCTTCGAAGAACCGCCGCGCCGCTCCCCGAACTCAAACTCGATTTCCGAGACCTTTGTCCACTCAGGAGAGAATTTGAGGATATCAAAAAGAATTTTGAAGCCCCGCCGCTCGAACTTCTCATAATTCTCAGCAACAATCTTCTTGCAGAATTCAGTCCTCCCGCCAAAGAAACCGCTCATCGTGTCCCTCGATCTCCGCTTTCTTTTCGCTCGCAAATATAACGACGCGAGGCAATGCGCACCCCAGGAGGAGATTTTTCTCGTGAAAGAGAGTTTTCTTTTGTTCTTCCTGACGCCGACAACGATGTCATTTCCCTCTCTCAGCGCGTAGATGATGTCTTTAATTGCCTCAGGCGGGTGTTGAAAATCGGCGTCAAGGACAACAAAGTAGGGCGTCTCTGATAAAAGGATGCCGTCCATGACGCTTGCGGTTAGACCGCGGTCTTCTATATTCCTCTCAATGAGAGAGACTTGGTTGTGGATATGCGCATAATCCCTGACTTTTGCTTGCGTGCCGTCGGTCGATGAATCGTCGATGACAAGGATTTTCGCCGATGGATATAGGGAATTGAGCGTTTCGAGCATCGGTATTATATTCTGGCTCTCGTTAAGAGTCGGTAGTATAATCGTGAAATCCCCGTTAGAAGGCCGTTGCTCGATCATAACCCCGCCATTGACTTTCTTTTCTTGATATATAATTTTCCCGCTAAATTAACTATGGTTAATCTTTGGCGACGCGAGTTCCTTCTTCTGATGAGTGAGCATTCCAAATAATACTGAATCATCAAACGCCTTGTTTTTGGATTTCATATCGATGTGATTCCGACCGATGCCAATAACCTTTTCTGAGGGTTCGAGAGTATTCGTCCCATCGACAATAAAACCACGATAATTGTCAAGGAGCCCAGAAAAGCAATCGTGTGCCGCTGTTAAAATTATGATGTCTGAGTTGAGGATATCTGAAACTTCGGCCTGTTCGATGCCATTTTTGACGAGAGGATCATACGGGTAAATGTGTTGTGCTCCGTTTTTCCTTAGATGATCGATAATGTAGAATGCGGGGGCATTTCTTGTATCCGATGAATTCTTCTTATAGGACAATCCCAAAATGCCAAATTTCGTCTCAGAAACATTCTTGCCAATCTTGTCGCGGCAGATTGATAATGCCTTTTCTGCTGTAAAGGTCGGCATCAAGTCATTGATTTTCCTTGCGGCATAAATGAGTCCGAGATCGATTCCTTCTCCATCAAAAGAATGCGCAAGGAGCAGGGGATCCTTTTTGAGGCAATGGCCGCCAACTCCACAGCTGGCTTTGTAAGGGTGGAAATTCCATTTTGTGGATGCGGCGAAAATCGCCTCTTCAATGTCAATATTGGCCTTTTCGCACATCATTGCGAAGAGGTTCATTAAGGCGATGTTGACATCTCTTTGGACATTTTCCATAAGTTTGATGAATTCCGCCGTCCTCGTTGATGAGACAAGGACAACCTCATTTACGATATTCTTGTAAAGTTTAGCAGTGATCTCCGCTGATTCTGGGTTGATGCCACTGACGACTTTTGGTATATTCCTGAGCGATCTTTCTTTATTCCCTGGGTCTATTCTCTCTGGTGAATAGCCGACGAAGAAGTCTTTACCAGCAATGAGCCCAGTTTTTTCGAGTGCCGGTACGACAATCTCTTCTGTGGTACCGACTTTGACGGTGCTTTCCAAAACGATGAGTTTTCCAGTAATATCGTTCTTGATGATTGAGTCAAGCGCATTCTGCAGATACTCCATCGTTGGTGTGTTGCCGTTTGCCGTTGGCACGATGATGATGATCACATCACCGATCGCTGAAGCCTCATCGACATCGGTGGAAACAAAAAAACTTCTTGAAATAACTCTGGGAAGCATTTCCGAGATGAATCCTTCCTCAGGGATGTAATTGATTCCCTTTCGCAGCGAATCTATTTTTCTTTCGTCCACATCGAATCCATAAACCTGGAACCCCTCGCACGCGAAACTGATCGATACATTTAGACCCACATAGCCAAGACCAATGACCGCGATTTTCGCATCTTTTTGTTGGATTTTATCGGAAATGGAGGCGATTCTCGAGTTCATGTTGTCGATCCCTCGTTAATTGTTAGGAATATCTTTGTCTTCTTAAAAGGTATAGTATTTCCTCCTGCATTTTTCTCTGTCTGCCTTGCATATCAGCGATAAGGGCGAGGACTATAAAAATTATACCGACAAGAAATAATGTCCCTGATAATGACAACAGGGAGGTGAAGGGACTTGTTTTTCCGGAAAGTAGCCAATGTGCCAAAACAAATGCAAACATTGTTATTGAAGGGACGACAAAAAACATTGAAATTGCTGTAAAAAATCGAAGTGGGTGATGATCTCTTTCAGTTTGCATGATAATCTTCAGAGCGCGGAGTCCGTATGAAAATGGGTTTTTGACGACTTTCGATTTTCCGCATTGACGGGGAAGGACCCTAATTGGTACTTCGACGACTCTCATATTTTTGTTGACAAGATCTAGAAAAACTTCCTGAGTGTACGTGAATCGGCCAAAGGTTGTTATGCGTAACAATGCCTCTTTGGAATAGGCTCTAAACCCACATTGAGTATCGGTGAATTTCATTCCAGTCAGCCAGCTCGTTAGTCTTGTGAAAAACCTATTGCCGATTCTTTTTACACCATTCATACCAGAGACGGGTTCATTGTTCATAAATCGTGAACCCGTGACAAAATCCGCCTTTCCTTCGATGATCGGCTGAATTAATCTTGGAATATCGCTCGGTTGAAATTGTCCGTCCGCATCTAAAGTAACAACAATATCCGCGCCTAATGATAGCGCTTTTTCGACTCCTGTTGCGAAGGCCGCGCCTACGCCCATGTTTCGTGGATGAGAAATCACGACTGCACCAGCACTGCGCGCGATGGTTGCGGTGTCATCAGAGCTTCCATCGTCAATGACAATGATCTGATCGACAAAATTTTTAGTCTGTTCGATCACCTGGCTGATCATTGCCCTCTCGTTGAACGCTGGGATTACAGCAAATGTCTTCATGGTCTTTCTTTATTACTCCTATAAATCAAAACAATTACATTAAATTGATGGCATAATTCCTTAGCAAGGATATCTGGTGTGAGGGCATATATTAAGAGAAATAATAAATGAATCAGGGTAATTAAGCTCCAAATTGAGTGAATCTGACAGTCTTAGTTATACTTCTCCTTTTGCTATGTTGCTGCCTTCAAATTTGCGGATTCTATAATAGCGTTAAGCGAAATTTCACTAAAAGCCTTGTTTAATATTGCGTAATAATATGCTCCTGATAAAAGATAGACACTTTTTTTTAAGAATCATCATTTTTATGTTACCTCTTCTGGTTGTACAATTGGTTCTTTTTTTTGGGCTCAATCGTAAGTGTAGCGAAGTTTTCATCAGATTTAGAATCCTACGCTGATGCGGCACAACTTGTGATTAGCATTCTATTATTCATTTAATGATTAAATGAAAGACTTATAAAAATCAAAATTGTTCACTTATCTAACTAATAGTTCATTAGTCAGGAGTATTGGTTGTGACTCCAGAGAATCATATCAAACGTAAGTTTCTAAAATCATTGAGCCCTTCTTTGGCAATAGGGGTTCTCGTAATCCTAGTGATTTTCGCAACTGTGAGCAGGTTCTTTTCTTACTTGATCCACGATTATCGCTTTGAACTTGGATTTGATACAGGCATATATGAACAATTAGTAACATTCTGGAGTAATTCTGATGCCTGGAGAGTATTACCCGCTTATCCCGAGTTTCCTATGCCCTATCAAGTATATACTAAATGGGTGGAACCTGGCTTCTTCGTTATGGTTTCTGTTTCAAATGGGGTTATGGGCGTCGACATCCACTGGTTGTTCAGATACTATCTTCCGGGAATTGTGGGGGCAATTGCTACTTTGACTTCTTTTGTGGCTGGCAAAAATCTCACGCGATCGAACATCGGTGGTGGAATCTCCGCTCTATTAGTTTCTTTTTCATACGTTCAAATTGATGCGGTAACTGAATCTTATTATAGGCAGATTTTCGCCTCAGTAATATTAGTTATGTCGCTCGTCTATTTAGACAAGTATCTTGAGACTAGAAAAACCAGTGATCTCGCATTATTTACTGTCCTCGCATCCGGGACAGTTGCTTATCATATTGCTGTATCCTTGTTCGTTTCTTTTGCATACTTGATATCGCTCATCTTTTTCATTTGGACCAAAGATAGGAAAGCAATAAGGTCGATTGGTCTCTCAATCATTTCTGCGATACTGATATCTGCGCCCGCTTGGATACCGAGATTTGGAGATATTTTGACCACATTCATTGCAGCGATATCGACATCTGTCTGGAGAACCTCAACCCTGTCTTCCGGGGAAGGTCTCTGGGCTGGAGGTGGAGCGATCCCGAGTCTATTTTGGTCATATCCACATATCCTGGTTGGATATCTGATATTCTTTTTCCCTCTCGTCGTTTTTTCAATTATGAGTTATTACATTCTTTGGACAAAACATAAGCTCCATTACACGTTACCAGCCCTGTCGATCGTACTATGGTTTTATATCGGCCTTTGGCTCTTCTTCGGAAATCGATTTATCTTGAATCTTGATCTATTACTTTGTGTCATTGCACCATTTGCAATTGTGTACTTTTATAAGAATACCTTAAGGAAATATGGAAGCAAAATACAGGTTATAGGCGTCGTTTTGATGGCTTCAGTGCTTGTTGTTCCATCCGCATGTTTTTCGATTGATAGCCAGCTCAATAAGGCGCCTTACATAAAAGAAAACACCGAGGCAATTGATTGGATCGAAAAGAACATGTCTAAGGACAACGCGGTGATTTTTGCACCAGATTACCTCTCCGCCGATCTCATTCAGCTCGGCTACTTAATGGCTGTCTGGGACTTTTCCTTGACTAGAGAAAACGATCATCCGATGGCCATTGCAGAGGAATTCATGCTTAATGCACCGACAAATCTCACTTATATAGAGAAATTTCTGACTGACAATCCAGCGTACAAAGAAAAGGAGATCTACGTACTTTGGGGAACTTGGGACCTCGACCGCCCCCTCGTGGTGACCAAGAAATTGATTCCCGTTGATGACTATGCTTCCAGTCCTTACTTCAAGTGTGTTTATCACGGGTACGCTGAGATCCTTTGCATTTACAAATACGTTGGTCATTCGGGTGATGAACCTCATTGATGATAAACATCAATTTTTCAGCAATTCCTTTATTTTTCCTATGATGCTTTCATGTATTCTATTCTTCTTCGCCAGTAGAAACAGAGCTCCGACAACAATCGGTATTAGAGATATCATGAGGGAATCAAGAATCGAAGGACCGACATCAATGACCAAATTCAAAAGAAAGACTGTTAGAGGAATAAGCACTAGAGATAGAGCAAATGAAACCGCGATCCGTTCGATGATTCTAAAAAATCTCTCGTGCGGAGATTTATCCAAAATATTTTCCTGCTCAAGCAGCAAATAGGACCACACGAATCCTGGGAGGAAATAAACGAGAATCGTTCCGATTGCCACCAACAATAATTCTACAATCATCTCTCTAGCGGAATTGATTGGTGGTTATATTAAATATCGTAAGTCAACTCATTTTCATTTAAAATAGATTTAATTTTCGCGTTTCAGACGATTTGGTTGTTGCCCTTCTTGCCATGTATTTGAATTTATCCTATTGTTTGATCAACGCGCAAGCTAAATAGTTCTGCCCTTGCATATTTAGATCTATGCAACAAAGAAAAACAATCGTTTGCCCAAGAATGGTTCTTTTTTCTTAATCCTCCACTTGTTCTGATTTTTATCGGGTTTGACGATATTTATTATTGCTAATGGGAAATTCTAATCCTGTAATGATGGGTGAGATAGGACACTTTGGTTGTTCTAAACGAAATCTAAAGCAATCGGGCCTATTGAAATTTTAACAATAGAATAAGTGATTCAAATGTAAATCGAACAAAACAGATCAATCCCGCAGTTTGTAGACATAGATCATATCGATAGGAACCCTATTCTAAATTATCTCTTGCTTTTCCAAATTTGCAGATTCGATCAAGATATTGTAGCTGATTTTTCCATTGATATTAGCAGCCTCGTCAAGGAATGAGTAGTTAGAAGGTTACTTGGATTTTTTGTGATCTTCGCATCTTGCGTCCAATCACAAAATGCCATAAGAAATAATTTTCTGAAGGAATTATCTTCGTTGGAAAGTATAACTTATATCATATGGAAAGTCTTCTTGCTAACGAATTATCAGAGTCTTTCGACTTATGTTTTATGATCATGCCAAAAAAACAATTATTCAGCTTTTGTCAATCTTTTAGTGAGATCATTGTGAGAACCCGGCATCTTTTTTGCAATTATGATAGCTTTCATAGAACGGTTGCTGAAGAGCTGAACAACTACTGGATACGCTAGCCGAAATAACCTATTTGCCTTTCCAGTGTTTCCTAAGCGTCCTAATTCCATGCTGGTTTACTTATCTAGAAATGGCGATCGTAGTCTTAAGCATTCATTGACGAGCTAACGCATTTCAACTTACCATTACGACTCGGTTCGCGTTAACGCGCATAACTATCCCATTTTGCCCTCGAAAACCCAGATCCAAAGGAATGGTACCGGGAGGTAGATCATCGGTCATAAATAAATTCTCGGCGAGAAGGCAACACTTTTTTCGCCGACGGCGGGAGGCAAGAGATAACTTGCGGCCCGCTTTAATTTGCGGTTTTGCATCCTGTAGATCGAAACGCAATCTAAATTTCCTTTGTTTGTTTTACTGTTGTTGCGTCATATACCCAAGATGGATTCTGAGTGTGTCAGGTTCGGGGACTCGTAAAGTCCACATATCAGAGTATTACATCGCATGATAAAAGCGACTAAGGGAAACCTCCTTCTCTTCTTGTGGAAAAATCCTACACTTTTTAGCCGAATCGAGAAACTTTAATACCCTCCGTGGCTTCTCTTGAAACGGATATTGAGTGGAAACTTTAATAAGCCAGTTTCAGACAACGATAAAATGCAACGGTAATCTCAATACAAATTAGCTAGGAATTTCGATTTTAATGAAATGCCCAAGTATTTGAACCATTCTTACATCTTTCTAGCGATGTGAAAAAGCATAGCTCCCTTTAATCTCATACCCTGTTTCGAAACGCATTCTTTCTCTCAAGCAGAAAAGCTATGCTATATAAAGGTCGACCTTGAGCAAGCGGTATTCACTCTTGTTGACTTGAATATACGTACATCGACCCATCAGAGATTGCTTTAAGAGAATGATAAGTTACGGAAGGCAAAAATAGGAATTAGTATCTACACAGCATACGATGTTTGAAATGATCACATCAATTTTAGCATTTGTATTGGTGCTCTTGCTCCCTGGCCTCATATGGACCTATGCGATATGGCCTGAAAAAAATGGTAGCAGAGACAGGCTGTCCTTTGGAGAAAGAATAATTTTCAGTTATCTCATATCTTTGGTTACCGTTCCACTTCTTATTATTGGATTTAATGTATTCTTCGGTATGAGAATTAGCGCAACATCCACATTTTTGTCTGTTGGAATAGTATCTGCTCTGGGTCTCTTGGGAGTTTCATATAATAAAAAAAGAAACCGAATGATCGGTGACGATTGAAATGCCGAGTATGACAATTTAGATAAGCGTTTGATTAATCGAGACTTTTTCAACTAGATAAATTTATTATATCAATTTGGGCTTCATGAATACTAGAAATCTTTTTAACTGAGACGACATTTTAAGGTGAAAATGAGTGATAAATCGAACAAAGAAACAATTATAATTGTTTGTCCCTTTAATCCGTTTCCTCCATATTTTGGTGGGGCAGCAAGGGTCTTTAATTTGGCTCGATTCCTTAGTGATTACTTCTATGTAATCATCGTTTGTAACGATCTGGTTCAAGTAGATTGTTGCGAAAGAGACTCTCAATTCTATATGCATGCTCTTGAAAGAGAGGGTGTCAAAATAAAAATGGTGAAGGCTTTCTCTCGATATTCACAGATTTTCAATCCTTTACTTGCTTTTTATCTACTACTTGCAATAAAAACTTCCAAAGCTCGAGTTGTTTTGGTGGAGTTTCCATGGCTCGGGTTTATCTCATTGATTGTTTGCCGGATCACTGGTGCAATCTTGATCATTGACGAACACAACGTCGAATTTCAGAGATTTGAAAGAATAAAAAAAGGAAATAGGATTAGTAGGTTTTTGCTAAAATTATACGAAGGCTTCTTACTGCGTTCTGCCGCAAAAGTTTTTTGCGTGTCTAAGCCAGACCGCGAGTTAATCATCTCAACCTTTAAAGTACCGAAGGAACGCGTTCTGCTTGTTCGTAATGGGGTGGATAGCGCGGTGTTGCGTATGAATGCTTGTGATAAGTTGACGTCGAGAAAGAAGATCGGTCTACCTATTCATGATCCTGTTTATCTTTTTCATGGAAAACTAGATTATGCTCCAAATAAACAAGCCGTTGATATAATTAAGCGCGAATTAGCTCCTCGTGTAAAGAAATTCCACCCATCTGCATTATTTGTTATAGCCGGCGACAATCCACCCCTTGATGTTTGCAATGATCCAACGTTTATTTTTACAGGCATCTATCCCAATATCGCAGAACTGATCAGCGGATGCGATGTGGTAATATGTCCTTTGAAAAGTGGTGGAGGTACGAGGATAAAAATACTTGAAGCCATTTTTTGCGGAAGGCCTGTTGTATCAACTGGAATTGGTGCTGAAGGATTGGAAAGAGATAGCTTTGGAGATTGGCTTCAGATAACGGATGATTGGGACAAATTCTCCGAGTTAATGGTTAAGCTCGCGACCCGTCCTAACGAATTTAAATATTTAATTCCTTACGATCTGCATGAGTATGACTGGCGTTATATCGTGAGGGGGGTCGTAAATGATATCTTATCTTATTTGGAAAAAGGCAGTATTACTGTTCCGTAAGTACATCCCTGAATTTTCCATGCTATCATGCATCATTATTCTTTTTATTGTCAGATACGTGTTTGGTTTACTGTTTTTTGAGCATTTCGCTACGGAAGATGTTTATTCCAATCTAATTTTTAGCGATACAATTTCTAAAAGTGGATATATTTTTAATGAATTTGCAAGAATGGAAGCACGTGTAGGAGATTCCCCCCCACTCCTTGCGCTTATATCCTCAATATTGAACTCCATTTCGCCAATAGGCAATGAAAACTGGTTCAAGATACTTCCGTATATTTTTCAAGCTTTTTCAGTGGCGATAGTGTATGCCATAGGAATGAATCTATTTCAGGATCGATTCTTACCATTTTTCATGTCGTTTTTATTCATTTTTGGTAGTTATAATGTATTATGGGTCACATCATTCTCACCAGTTGATGCGCTACTGGTACTGCTTTTGACAGGGTCGACCTTTTTTTTTGTTAAATTTTGGAGAACTAGAAAAACTGCGCATCTAATACTATGCTTTGCTTCGTGCGGCTGTCTAAGTCTGGCCCACAATTTTGGGAATGTATTTGTAGCGATGCTTATTGTTGGTTACATTTTTGTATCTTTAGTCGTTGAAAAGAAACCTAGATATCTTATTAGTAAGAAAAACTTCTTTTTGATTCTGCTCGGCATTTCCTTTTGGTTCATATTTGGCGGCGCTCTTACATTCTTTAAAGCCGTAGCGATTTATCTTCCAGGAGTTAGCTACAGTTTCACCAACGAACCAGTTTTTTTGGGAACAGAGTATCTTGCCTTATTGCCTTCTTTTTTCCAGATATCACTGTTGCTAACAACGATTCTGGGCAGTTTACTTGCAATCTATTACAGAAAGATTTATCCAGTTATCCTATTTTTCATGATATGGTTAGTATTAAATCTAATTATTTTGATGATAATTCCTGCTTCATATAGTCATCGTTCCAGATATCATTTACAATTCTTTCCAGCCATCATACTCCTTTCTAGTTTTTTCGTTTATATATTATTTATTAGATTTGAAAAAATAAGATTCCAATCTCGAAAATACTTGAGGTTTTTATTTATTATTATTTTAATTGTATTGCTCGTTTTACCCATCATAAATTACGCTCCTAATTATGCGAATTTCAAGAGATGGGTTTCGGAATCTTACGGTTTAAGATCAGTTGCAGGTGAATTCACAAAAGAGGCAATCGGCCAAGAATCAATCTTATACATTTATTGGCCTTCTTTTGTACATTCCTATTCGCTCGTGCCTTCTAGTAATTTGTACGACTTTTCTGTGATGATTCAGAATAGCGAAAATGTTGCTGAACGTTGTTATGAAATTGATGCTAAGTACTTCATTTATGACAAATTAAGTGGTTATTACTACCCATTTCCCGACAAGGGAGTTGAGTTATTAAAGGCTCCATTCATAAACCTAACCATATTTAAATTTTTTAATTCTAAACTAATTATTTATTATATTCAATTTTATAACGGAATTCAATGGATCAATATCCCGGCTGAGAATGATGAGCTGGTTTATTTGGGTTTCTCTGATATGAAATTGTATAATATTTCAGAGGATGCACATGGTATCGTGAAAAAGCAATCAATAGCATATTATGAATCAACATCGAAATTTTGCTCAATAAAGTTAAGATCCGTTAACCCAGACAATCTGTCCTTTATTTCAGTCTATCTTAAGCTCAAACTGTCACCTTCGGCAAATATTACTATGTCACTCAGAAACGAAGAGAACGTTTTGGATAGCGTGAGAATCACAGGAACGCATTTAAAAGGATGGGAATGGTGGTTTGAGTACTATCGTCTTGATTTTTCAAAAGTACTGAGAGGTGAATTTGAAATTACTTTTGAAATTCAGAATGGGTCATTATGGTTTGGGGGTTTGGAGATTGTTGGAAAACATCTGGGAATGTAGACTCTTTTTGTGGTTCTTCGGATATCTAATTAATATCCCTTTGAATTTGATATGTATCCCATATCACGATAATTAAAATAGATATCGACCGCGTCAATTCAAGTTTGCGCGATCCAATTACAGAGTATTTGCAATTGAGGGAATAATATAAGTAGCCTGTTGGAATAATATATTTACAGCTGATATGAAAGTGTTAATGATCTCTAGTTTGCCCCCCTCAAGAAAATACGGTGGCGCTGAGGAATTCTGCAGGAAATTATCTATGAAACTATCGCAAAGCGGAATAGAAGTTGCAATTCTTACTTCGAACATGCGATCTGAAGAGTTTCCGGTCAAGGAATTATCCGAAAATATTGAAATCATCGATGAGTTGAAAGTTGTTAAGAATCGAGTAGTGAGAAAATCTATTGCCGATTATTTTCATCTCAAAAATATAGAAATATTGCGTAATGTAGTGCGAGAGATCAAACCGGACATTGTTCATTTTCATAATGTGTATGGAGCTGGGACAAATCTCTTTGCAGCAGCTGCCGAGAGCTTGCCAACGATTGCGACCATCCATGATTACTGGCCTTTTTGCTTTAATAGTATCATGATAAGATCGGGTTGTATCTGCAGTTTGGATTGTTGGAAATGCAAATTCCCTATAGCAGGAATTACGAGATTAATCAAAATGAAACATCTTCAGAAGGTCTTTCTCGTGGCACCGAGTGACTATATGTTTTCAAAACTCACAAAAGCTGGATATAATAACGTGAGGCGAATTTACAATGGAATCGATTTACCAGATGAAATAATCCTTCCTAAATACGATAAAAGAATGCTTTTTGTAGGAAGAATTACTGAAGAAAAGGGCGTAAAGCTCGTATGCGAAGTCTCAAGGCTCACTGAGATACCACTGGATGTTATAGGTGATGGCAAAATGTTGCAGTCATTGATGGCCGAATATAAGGATGCTAAAGTAATTTCTTTTAGAGGATTCGTCGAAAATGTCGAACAAGAATATTTAAGAGGGGGAGTGATGGTGTTTCCATCAATCTGGCCAGAAAACTTGCCAACTGCTCCTCTTGAGGCTATGTCCTTTGGTTTACCGGTTGTGGCATCCAGAATTGGCGGTCTTCCAGAAATTGTCCAAGACGGTCAAAATGGCAAGTTGTTTGAACCCGGATCTTTAAAGGACTTAATTCTTTCCGTCGAATACGTTCTTGATTCGGTCAATTACTCAAGGCTCAGCAGTAATTGTATTTCCTTCTTGAGACAGAAGTTTGACTGGAGACATACTTTGTCGGAATACATGAATGTTTATAGAGATGCGATTAATTGCTTTTCCTCGTCCTCGAAAAGATGATCTTATTGAGCTTCGCAATTCATAAACATATATATTTTACTTATGTGCAACTTTTAATAAGGACCTTTAATTTAGATACGATTCAAGAATTATCCAGAACTATTTCAGCACTAAAAATAATTATGCGATTCACGATTTAAAAAAAGAATACGTCGTTGGAACTAGTGCATGCATCATAGGTGGGTACCAAAAAATAATTGATTGATACTGCGAATTTATCCCATAATGCATGAGCGTGATTTTTGAATCATTTTTCTGTTGGTCGTAGCAATTCCTCGTATATCCTATAAGTTATTTCTGCGATTCTTTGCCATCCATATTCTTCCCTAATCTTCTTAGAGTCTTCTTCCAATTTTGATAATAATCGTGGATCCCTCAGAATCATTATTATTCTACTTGCTAGCAATTCGTGATTTTTCGGCTCGACAACTGATATAGAGTCCAAAACCAACTCAGGGAGCCCACCCACCGCAGTAACGATCATCGGTTTACAATAGTTCAATGCTGCAAGTCCAACACCACTTTGGGCATCAAATGTTTCATATGGAAGAACCACAAGATCAGTCGCTGCGAATAAAAGAGGTACGTCCATTGGTTCGACATATCCTTTCCTAACAATGATTTTGTCCTCGATATTGAGTTCTTTAATCAATCGTTCATATTCATGCCAGTCTTCCCAACAGTGACCTGCTATTATAAGCATTGTGTTCGGCAAAGTTTTGGTAACTTTCTCCATAGCTTTAATCAGATTCTTTAGGCCTTTATATGGCCTGATATTTCCAAAAAAAAGGATAGCCTTTGCGCTGATAGGAATACCGAGTATATCTTTTGCTTTCCTTTTGTCGTAAGGTGCATTGGGAAAAGAAAGCAACCCGTGCGGTACAACAAAAACATGATCTCTATCTAAATTGCGGTACTCTTTAAACAAGATCTCCTTGTTCGAATCGCTATGAACAATGATAAAGTCCGCGAATTTGAGCAGCATACTAGTTAGAACCTTTCCTATTTTCGTATTTTCGTGAGGTATCACATTGTGAACGGTAATAACAACACGCTTACATCGGACTCTAGCTAATATGAGGATTGTAAAATATGCAGGAAAAAGAAGGGGACTCCACCACTGCGCATGTACCACATCTCCAGAGCAATAAATCCCTGTCTTGAGCCAGGTTAATGGATTATAACCATGTAAATCATTCCTTCTTCTAAATTTCATAATCAGCTCTTCTGATTTTTTTTCTGTATCAACTCCTCCTGGATAGAGAAAATTGGGGTACAATTTCCTAAAAGAGACAAATTCTATGTCTACCAAATTGGACAATGCGGAGCAAAGAAAGTAACAGTAGCGGCTTATCCCCTTTAATGGGGGGAGTGTTCCGATCATTGTAATTCTCAATTTTGAAGGAGAGCTATCCATTTTATTTATCTTGTCGGATAGATTTTCAAATTCCAATCTTATAGCATTCAGGTTCTGCATTCCGCTCACAATTTCTAATGTTTTAAAGTTCGGTTCTGGGTATATCATCGTTTCTTTAAGGATTTTCGTTAAGAGTTGCACATAAGAACTAAGTGTTATTGGTGGCTAACCACTGACTAAGAGAACTTGGTATTTCATAAATCCAGCCTGATCAAACATATACTATTCGGTTATTAAGCATGATGAAAAATCAAATTATGGTAATAACAATTTTAAGTTGGATATGTGGAAAATCGGTGTTTATTTCTTATTCATCCAGTAACGTCTCTTCGGTGCTTGATTAGCATTCTCCCCATTTTCTACATGGCTCTGAATTTATGATCAGGTTTAACACGTGAAGACCTTTTTCTCCAGATCACACTATATCTTGTCGTAATTAGCGGCATACTCATTGGGACATAGTTTTGCCATTTCTCTTGCCGCCTCAAGTATGTAACCTTGCTTCTCAGTTCTTTGAACCGCTTTATCATTTTCTCGACGACAAGCCTTTCTTCTGTTTTGTTTTCATTAGTAGTGCCCTGTTCGTCCTCCTCAATTTTATTATTTCTTTTTCATTTTATTCACCGCCTTGATATGGAGTGATCATATACTGCTCAAAGCGTTACATGAACACGTTCAAGGCATCTCACAGCTGGAATACGCTTATTTCAGCCGTCTGTCTAAACGACTCCTTATTCTGCCCGCCGTTTTGATGATACTAATCGTTGTGCTGTAAGCCTGAACAATGTGGTTCTACCTTATCGCGCTAGGAGGGTATCATGAGCGATAGATGAATCTACGGCAATTCAAAGAAACCGAAAATCGAAGGGATTCGCTTAATGAGAAGAGAAATGTCGCCATCGTCTTGATTTTCATCGCTTGCCTTCTCGTAGTACTGCCGTTTATGCTAATTATTTAAACTTAGAGAATATGCGCATAACCGATAACGAAGCGACCCCACACACTCTAGATGCAGTCAGTGTGAAACTCTGTCTAGCGGAAAAAGCGACTGTCAAGATCTCGATCGACCATGTAGCATCTCTTGACATTTCATTACATGTTATTGCCGAAGTGATAGAATATCGGATGATTGATCCGGTATGTAGCGACCCAGTAGACCTCGTATTGTTTACGACGAATACCCCGTGACATCGCTAGGGAGAAATATCTCTGCTATCGAGATCGCTGTAGGCATCGGTCAGTGCCAGGCAATCACACGATTGTGGCTTCAATTGAGAAGGTTTGTATGTCATGAGCAAATCTACCAGTCGTAGCATTCTCATCTTTAGCGAAAATAGCCACCAACACAAATAAGGATTTAGATTGCATCGATAAATAAGGTAACTCTTTGGTCTGGCTGTAGGTTATCAGTAGCAGATAATTAATCAATATGAGAGCATTTAGTGCTCTCGTACCAGTTGACACAGTGATAACCTGAAAATATCCACTGCTTGTGGATTTAGTTCGCGATTATTTCACTATGGTAACTAAACTAGACAATGTTTATGTAGTTATTCTGCTCTGAAAATCAACGGATGACCCAATCGCGCCTATTAGGTTTGACGCAACATGAGATTGGTATTTGAATTAGAAGCTTCATAAAGAGCGCTTCTACAAGAGGTTAGACGGTGAAGATCGAAGAGGATATCGACAAGCAAAATGCGGTTTTGTGGGAACCTCCGGTATTGCACAGGAAATCAACAGATGTGATGCATATATACGTACATTGGTAATTTTGCCTAATTGCCAGCGCGACCGAAATAGAATAGTGCGCAATCATTTCTAATAAAAACGGGGGTCGATAAAACTTCGCATTTATCATTTCTTCTTAATGAGTACGATCGCTGAAACACAAACGATCGCAAATGCAGAGAGAACCGCCGTAATTCCTAATGGAGAAAAAATACTTGCGAGGACTGAAGCGCTTTCAATTTCGATTGTGTGAGTTGAAAAACTCGGAACGTAAATGAGGATCTGAGAAATCTCGTCGTTATGAAGCACCGTATACACCGCATCACTTTCTCCTGATCCAGATGCAAAAAGGACCTCCAGTGGCCTTGTCGTCTCCTTAATCATTTTTCCATCAATCTTCACGACCAGATTGGAATTTTTCATTTGGAGAGTGTTCTTATCGACATTGACGAGCACCAGTTTTCCTTCATGATTCTCCGAAGACACCTCGAGCGCAATTCGATTCTTGATCGCGCTCATTACCTTGACGCGGAACTGATGGTGGTATTCCATGATATCATACATCGCGCTGCCGTTGCGCACGAG
>JARYLV010000009.1 GCA_029907465.1 Methanomassiliicoccales archaeon | reverse complement strand
ATACCCCCTCTTCTCGGCCGTCGTCCTGATGCTCGTCGTCTCAATCTCTGGCACAACGAGGCCCATGATGTTCTTGCTACGCAACTTTACCTCTGGATGGGCCCTGAGGGCGAATGCAGCTGACTTGACAGCAATGACTCCATCAACCGCCTTTGCAATTGCGATCTTCTGCGTCGCCCTTTCGTAGTCCCGCACGATCTTCGCCCTCACGTCCTTCGCCTCCTCGAGGATCTTGAAGAACTCGAGGATGAGGCCGTCGCGTTTCATTTTGAGAATCTTATATCCAGCCTCGGTCAACTTGATCTTCTTCTTGATCTCGAGGAGCTCGGACCTCGTCGGGTTAAGTTCACGCTTAACCATCGTCACTCACTCTTTCGATGCGCGGGGTGATACTTCTCGATGTACTTCCTATCGATTCGAGTTAGCTGGGACTCCGGTAGAGTTGCAAGCAGCTCCCACGCGATCTCGAGTGTCGTCTCGATGTCCCTGTCCTCTTCTCTGCCCTGCCTGACGAAGCGGCGTTCGAAGAGGTCGGCAAACTCGAGGAACTTCTTGTCCCTCTCAGAAAGCGAGTCCTTACCGACGATAGCGACTAGCCCCCGGAGGTCCCTACCCTCCGCATATGCGGCGTAGCACTGGTCTGAGACTGCCTTGTGATCCTCCCTTGTCAATCCTGGGCCAATACCAGCGTTCATCAACCTCGAAAGCGATGCACCGACGTTGATCGGCGGGTATATGCCGGCTCTGTGCAGGTCCCTCGCAGCCACGATTTGGCCCTCAGTGATATAACCCGTCAGGTCGGCGATCGGGTGAGTGATATCATCACCGGGCATCGAGAGAATCGGGATCTGCGTGATCGACCCTTTCTTTCCTTTGATTCTGCCAGCGCGTTCGTATAGCGTAGCGAGATCTGTGTACATGTAACCTGGATAACCCCTTCTTCCTGGTACCTCCTCTCTAGCAGCACCGATCTGACGTAACGCCTCACAGTAGTTCGTAATATCAGTGAGGATAACGAGAACATGCATGTTCAGCTCGAACGCGAGATATTCAGCCGTCGTGAGTGCCAGCCTTGGTGTGATGATCCTTTCGATCGCGGGGTCATCCGCGAGATTCATGAAGACAACGGCCCTCTTGAGTGCGCCAGTCCTTTCAAAATCCGCCATGAAGTACTGCGCTTCTTCGTTTGTAATTCCCATAGCTGCGAAGACGACAGCGAATTCCTCTTCCTTTCCACGGACCTTTGCCTGCCTCGCAATCTGAAGTGCGATATCGTTGTGTGGCAGGCCACTTCCCGAGAAAATCGGGAGCTTCTGTCCCCTGACAAGGGTGTTCATCCCGTCGATTGCTGAGATCCCTGTTTGAATGAATTCCTTTGGCTCGTCTCTCGCCCAGGGATTAATCGCCGAACCAACGATATCAAGACGTTCCTCTGGCACGATAGGCGGCCCTCCGTCGAGTGGTTCCCCTGACCCGGAGAGAATACGCCCGAGCATGTCCTGAGACACGGGCATCTTCATCGTCTCGCCGAGAAAGCGCACCCCCGACGATTTCTCGATGCCGGCAGTCCCTTCAAAGACCTGGATAACAACGAAGTCGTGCGATGTGTCAAGAACCTGCCCCCGCTTCACCGTCCCATCAGGTAGTGAGACGGCAGCGAGCTCCCCGTACCCCACAGGTTCTGTCTTTTCGACAAAGACAAGCGGGCCTGCGATCTGAGAGATTGTACGGTATTCTTTTGAGATCATGCCCTCCCCCCAAGACCTTCAAATTGAGATTCCATTTCCTTGTTGATCGCCTCGAGCTCTTCATCGACGTTCGGCTCGAACTTCGATTTTGTGAATCTAATTCTGACAGGTAGTTCCGTGATTGCCTCAACTGGTACGTCGGATTCTACCGCCCGTCTAGCAAGCTCGCTGAAGCGCTTGATCGTCTTCATGAAAACGTACTGCCTTTTGAGAGGCGTGTAGGTATCGACGGGGTGATACGCGTTCTGCTGGAGGAAAATCTCCCTGATCATTCTTGCGATTTCCAGGGTTAATTTCTGTTCTTCAGGCAACGCATCAGAACCAACGAGCTGGACGATCTCCTGCAGTTCAGCCTCCCTCTGAAGGACTTCCATAGCCCAGGCTCTGAGCTCGGGGAAGTCCTCGGCAACATTCTTCCGGAACCATGCATCCAGGTTCGAAGTGTATAATGAATACGAGGTCAGCCAGTTTATAGCAGGGAAGTGTCTTCGTTCCCTGAGCTTCGAATCGAGCGCCCAAAAGACTCTAACGATTCTGAGTGTGTTTTGCGTTACAGGTTCACTAAGGTCTCCGCCAGGCGGAGAGACAGCACCGACAACAGTAACCGATCCATTCAAACCAGATAAGGTCTCCACTTTGCCAGCCCTCTCGTAAAAGTCGGAGAGACGTGCTGCGAGATACGCTGGGAATCCCTCCTCACCAGGCATCTCCTCGAGTCTTGATGAAATCTCTCTCATCGCCTCTGCCCATCTCGACGTTGAATCTGCCATCAAAGAGACATCGTATCCCATATCACGGTAGTACTCAGCAATCGTCATGCCTGTATAGACTGATGCTTCTCTGGCAGCAACCGGCATGTTCGATGTATTGGCGATGAGGACGGTCCTCTCCATCAGTGGTTTTCCTGTTTTGGGGTCTTCCAGCTTCGGGAATGTTACGAGAACTTCGGTCATCTCGTTGCCTCTCTCACCGCAACCTATGTACACGACAACATCCGCGTCGCTCCACTTTGCAAGCTGCTGCTGCGTCACTGTCTTACCCGTGCCAAAACCACCGGGGATTGCACCAGTACCGCCTTTTGAGAGGGGGAAGAGTGTATCCAGAATCCTCTGTCCAGTTACAAGTGGAATATCGGGCATCGATTTACGAGCGATCGGCCTCGCTGTCCTCACAGGCCATTTCTGCATCATCGTCACTTCTTTTCCCGAAACGGAACATACTGGCTCCTCGACAGTGAACTGACCCTCTTTAATCCATTCAACTGTACCAGAAACATCTGGAGGAACCATGATCTTGTGATCCATATGGCCTTCCTTGACACTGCCAATAATAGCGCCTGGTTTGACCTCGTCACCTTTCTTCACAACAGGCACAAAATTCCACCGCTTCTTCCTATCTAGTCCTGGCGCTGTGACCCCCCGCTTGATGAAGTCGCCCATAGCGCTCATGAGAACCGGCAGAGGTCGCTGGACTCCATCATACACGCTACCTAGAAGCCCTGGACCTAATTCTGCAAGGAGCGGTTGCCCAGTGTCCAACACCTTTTCTCCCGGCCGCAACCCAGAAGTATCCTCATACACCTGGATGACCGTCTTGTCTCCATAGATTTTGATGACTTCGCCCATCAACTTTTCTTCGCCGACCAGGGCGACGTCATACATCCTCGGTGAAATTCCAGTCGCCGTAACGACCGGCCCGGCCACCCTGTAGATTTCGCCAACCTTTGCCATATCAATCCCTCTGCGTTTTATACAAATCGACACCGATAGCCCGTTTGACCTTGTCTCTCAGGTCGCCTTCCTCACGGCCCACTGGAACGACGACCGGCGCAATGTTCTCGAGCACTTTTTTCCGCGTGCTTGCACTTAATTTTTCAAGGATAGATGAGTCGATCGCCAATACGCCGATTGATGTGTCCTGTAGCAGCTCTAGCAATTTTTCTTCAAATTCCTTGACCCCTTCGGCTCTATAAACACGCGTAACACCTGCGAGCCGAAACCCGAGTATGAATTCCTCGTTGCCAAGTACGGCGATCTCCATCAAACCACCAATAAATTCTTTATTACTTCGATATCGAGCCCGCTTTCCTTTCCGCGGGCGATGATCCTAATATTATCGACCTCAATCTTTTTTCTTATAATATAATCGAGTACTGGTAGGATCGAGAGTGGATAAATGTGTGAGAATGTCTCAGATTGCTTCACGAGGTATTTCTGCAGTGCCAGCGTCACCTCGATCAGCGATCCCTTTTCCTTCGCAATGAGCAGCCCTTCTTTAATGTCCTCGTAGAAGGAGAACTTGGCGAGCTCCTCGACCAGACGGTCGAAGTTCTCGACACTTGCGAGGCGCAGTAACTCCTTTATCGTAAGCTCACTGCCGCCATCAATAAAATATCCCTTGCACCTTTCAGGTGGGACATTCTCGCGCTTCAGCTTGAGGAGCGTCTTTAGGTTTGTCACATCGATTTCTTTCTGAACGAATGCGAGAAAAAGCTTCCCTGGTTTTGTATTTGTTCTGATAGAGGCGAGAAGGCGAGAATAGTAGACCTTGTCGAAATATTCCTCGAGTGGCTCGAGCGTTCCACTTTCGCGGTAAGCTGCGATAACCTCCTCGGGGATCGTGATGCCCTCCTTTGTCCTCAGCGCTTCGAGGACTTCTTCCACGGTTTCGAGTGCGAGGAGGGTGTTTAGCGTGTCTTCACCAAGTCTTCCAGCTGGGACGAGATCCTCCTGTATCTCCTCTATGCTCGCACCGGAATACTTCCCCCTGAGGATTGTCTTGATGTTCCACTCGTCCCACCGTCCGAGATAGCCACAGATCATTTCCCGCAGCTCACCTCTACTGAACCCGATGATTTGGCTGTAAATCCTCGCGAGATTGCGGCTTGTTCCCAATTCAATTAGATCGACGCCTGAATACCTCGAGGCAAGCTCCGTCATCTCCACGTGGTACTGTGTCTCTCCGAGGAACCGACCGATTTCGTTCAGGTCCATCATGAGCAGCTTTGGATAGACATCCTTTGTGAGAAGAAGGCTCTTCTTTGCTTTGATCCTTGCGCAGACATATGCGTAATTTCCCTTCTTCCCCCAGAATCGCTGCATAGGTTCACCCGAACAGTATCGTCGAGATCTTCTTCATTTCCCTTTCCCAGATATCCTCGAGCATCGTCCGGAATCTGAAGTCCAGCCGCATTAAACCGTCTTCACTTTCGATGATCAATCCAGGTTCCATGTCATCTTCGACGACGGCAAGAACGGTAGCGTCTTTCTGGACTAGCGAGGCGTCACCCTTCGGGCAAACAATCCTCGGCCTTGGAATAATCGTCTTCGCACCTTCGACGATCTTGTTGTAAACCCTCGCCCTGCTCTCGCGATCCATTCCATAGATTTCACGAAGGGCTTCACTAAACGCGCGATCGAGCATCTCCTTTTTCGCGTTCAGAACGATCTTCTTCGCTTCCAACTCGGCACTCGAGATCTCTTGCTGGGCGAGACGTCGAGTAAGTTCCTCGAGCTGTTTCTCCTGCGCTCGCTTTTTCTTTGCGATCGATTCCTCGCACTCCTTCGATATCGAATCTCGCTCCCTTTGCGCCTCTGCAATTATCTTATCTGCCTCTGTTTTAGCTTTCTCTAGGATATCCCTGATTACAGTATCGAGCGCCATGATCAGGCTCCCTGTTGCGAATTGCTACCCTTATACCATCTTGGTCCACAGCAGAATCGCCATGACGAGCCCGAAAATGATGATCGTCTCTGGAATGACCATCAATACAAGGCCCTTCCCAAAGAGCTTCTCGTTCTCTGCCATGGCACCGACGGCTGCAGTACCGACGTCCTTCTCAGCAAGCCCCGCGCCGAGCCCAGCAAGACCGACCGCGAGACCTGCACCCAATGCGATCAAACCCGCTTCTATTGCCATTTCTTTCACACCTCCGTTGTATACTTTCTTCGGATTCTCAGTGGATTGAACTTAAGACCTCCACCCTCATAGAACTTCGTAAAGAATTCAACATATTGTAACCTGATCCCATGCAACCCCGCGGAGATCACCGCAAGGATAAAGATCATCATGTGTCCGACGGCGAAGACAGCGAAAGCGATAGCGACCATCACACCGCCACCGGGGGCGATCATCTCTATCGCGATCATGTTAAAGGCAAGGGCCATGCCTGCCTTCGACATCCCGATTGCCGCCAACCTTGAATACGACATGATATTGCTGACCAATCCAGGCAGTTCTAAAATAACACTCGCACCTTCTCCCTTGAACCCGATGATGATTCCGAGGATTAATGTGGTAAGACCACCAATCATCCTCGCGTCAGTCATGACCAAAGGTTTCGAAAGAACCAGCCCGTCCAGCAGGACTAACCCGAGCATTACAGCGCCGACTAAAATAAGAAGCCAACAGAGTTTCTCAAGAACCGCATGTCTCAGGCCATGTCGAATTGTGACGTTGATGAACCCAAGTGCATACCCGACGAAGAGATGAATGATACCGATCCAGACGCTTATGTACAAAAGCATTTTTACATCATGGAGCTTGCTAAAGAGGCCCAGTGGGATCGATAAAGCTCCGACCTCGATATGATGCGGGATTTCAATGCCGAGTAAGCTTGACCAGGTGATTTCACCATGAGGACTCGGTGCAAAGTGCAGACCAAAAGCTTCCCCAAACATGAATAGACCGAATATTATTGTGAATATACCGCCGAAGAAGAGCATTGTCGCGATCGTCCGCCACTCATTGCTCGTGCATTTTTTCAACCCTAGATAGCCAAGGATGACGAATGGAATCCCGTACCCAACATCCCCGACCATCAGACCAAAGAAGATCGGGAAGAAAATTGAGATCAGGGGGGTTGGATCGAGCTCGTTATATCTTGGCGTCGAGATCAGCTCAACGAGGTATTCGAAAAGATTGAATGGCCTCGGATTTTCGACCTTAACAGGCGCTTCATCCCTCTCATCCTCATGCCCTTCAGCTACTCTCCTTTCCCTCTTTTCGAGTATTTCTACGTAAATTCTCTCGCCGAGGCTGTCAGCAAATGTTTTCTTGAGTTGTTCTAAATTCTTTTCTGGTATCCATGCCTCGATGATAAAGGAGTGGGCACTCGCCCCGACCCTCAAAGGCGTTTCGGCTTTCTGCACGATGATACTGAGATGTTCTTCTGCCGCGAGCGCAAATGCAGCGTGCTTTTCCCTCAATTTCCCGAGTTTTTCTGATAAGTCAGCGATACTTTTCCGTAAAGTTTCCTCCTCCACAACAATGGACCTCAGGATCTCCTCTGGTCTTCCACTTCTTGGTGGTACAGGAAGTTCAGAAAACCCATGTTGAACGAGGATGCGCTGAGCTTCCTCGGCCTCATCTCTCGCTACAAACAACGCAATAAATCTCCCATCTTTGCTCTTGAACAATTCAAACTTCTCAATAGACTCCCTGATGACCCCTTCCGGATCAAATTTTATGTAACCAGTAAAGACGACTAGAGACTTGTAACCCCTATAGAGATCGAACTCTAGAGGCAAAGCGACAAAAGGCTCAATATTCTTTCTCTCCTGCTCTAATTCGCTCAACCGGACCTCGATTTTCTTCTTCGACTCGACAATATCTGAAATTTCCTGATGAAGCGTTTCAATCATCTGGTCGAGTTCTCTTGCGAGCACATCTGTTCTGATGCGCTCGATCTCCTTCACTTCCTCAATGCCAAGGTCTTTCTGCATCGCCCTCAATTTCAGCAGTTTCTGGGATGCATCAGATGCAGCTGGTAGCGGTGAGCCGAGTGTGAACCCTTTTTCATCCGATGGAAAGTCGATCAGATGCACGCATTCCATTTGGTACAGCAGGTCGACCGTTTTTTCTAAGAGGTCCTTAGAACCGACGACGAGAACTCTAACCATTTGTTCTGGTAGCAGCATCGATCGCCCTCTCAAAAGCGTTCTTTAGATAAAGTCTGATCTCTGGGATGCGCTCATCGGCCAGTTTCTTGATCTTCTCAGCCTCCTCCCGCCCCCGTTTGAGGATTTCTTCTTTTTGAGATGCGATGCGGCTTCTTTCCCTGGAAACAGCTAATTCAAACTCGGCCTTGAGCTTCTCCTCGCTCTCTCTCATTCTTTCCGCGGCTTCCCGCCGGGCGGTGGCGACAATTATTTTTCTCCTTTCCTGAGCCTCCCGGACGATTTGTTCTGCCTCTTCTTCCGCTTTCTTGATTTCGAGAAGCGTTTCAGCTCGTGTCACCAGACTCTCCCCGGATAGCTGCGAGTTGAACATCCTTGTCGTATTTATACGTTTAGTTATTTGATCGTCGAGCAGTCGAAAATAACTTTATTTATAGCCAGATATTTGGACGGTTGGTTCCGCAGGCACTTCGGCGTTCGCCGAACATTATCCCTCAAATTTGCGAACACGGACGTTGCTTTCGCTTAGGATTTTCTTAGAGAGTTCGTCGATGTATTCATCTTTGTAAACGACTTCTTCGATCCCAGCGTTGACGAGGATCTTCGCACACAGGACGCACGGAAAATTCGTCGTGTAAATCGTGGCACCCTTAATACTCACGCCAAAATATGCCGCCTGGATGACCGCGTTCTGTTCAGCGTGTACCCCACGGCATAGTTCGTGTCTCGTTCCCGACTCGATGTGGTTTTGCGCCCTTACGCAACCGACTTCCCCACAGTGCTTTAGACCACGAGGTGCACCGTTGTAGCCTGTCGTAAGCACCCTTTTCTCTTTTACGATCACGGCACCAACCTGCCTACGAAGACAGGTCGACCGTGTGGCTACAAGCTCCGCCATTTTCATGAAGTACGTATCGTTATCGGGTCTCGTCATTGTCACAAGGCGTATTGTCGATTCCTATATCCAATTTTTGCATCTCGAAAGACGGCGCAAACACCGAATCATTAGGCCCCACGAGAAGCCCAATTATTTATAATAAGAGATGCTGATCAGCAACTTGGTCAGTGACACAATGGTCGTTAAGGCGATACGGAGGGTGCTAGTTAATATCGGAATCGCTGCAGCTACGATTATGATTATTCTCTTGGTGCTTTTCGCCTATAGTTCAGTCTGGCCCCCGCTCGTCGTTGTCGAGTCGAGCAGCATGCAACACAGCGACTCGAGGAGTTCCATCGGTGTCATCGATACGGGAGACATCGTGATTGTGAAAAAAGCGCGTGGCGATAACATCATAACCTATATCGATGGGATTGAAAGAGGCCACATAACATACGGTGAATATGGCGATGTCATTGTATATAGGAAGGGTGATAATTCTCCTTCTACGCCGGTCATTCACAGGGCGATTTGCAAGATCATTTACAATGCCACCGGTGGCGGTTTCGATATTCCCTCACTTGCATCACTTCCAGATTGGCAATGGAAAGTTCTACCAACAGGGGATCATACATGGTGGAATCTTCGGACTGCCGTCGAGATTTATGGAATTGGATATCTGAATGTAACGCTTCGACTCGACCTCCGCAGCATACTCCAGTACTTTGAGTCGCGAGATATGACACCTCACGGTGGCTATATCACGATGGGCGATCACAATGTTTTCAGCGAGGGTGGCGTCCTCTACGGATACTATGATCAAATCTCGATTTTTCGCGAGCCTGTAAAGGATGAATGGGTTATCGGAAAGGCGCGAGGGGAGATACCGTGGTTTGGGTTGCTCAAGCTATGGGTCAGCGGGACTGCGCCTCAAAACATCCCCGAGAACAGTAAAACAAACTTATTCATCACAATCGCCGTCGTTATTATCGTACCGATCGGGATCGACATCCTCAATGTTGTTCTAAAAAGAAGGGGAATGGAAATCTTTGGCTGGACCAAGAAATTCAGCCTCAGACACCCCTCTAAAAGAAAGGGAGATAATGAGTTACCGAGAATAAAAGACCATGACATGGACGAGAAGCGTGCAGCGACCAAGACTAATAAAAACAGGGAAGGGGGGAAGGGGCCTCCGAAAATTGATAAAAAAATGGCACAACAAGAAAAAGGGAAAGATAGGGGAAAAGGCGGATCGAGACGAGAATGAATCGTACTTAACTAGTCCCGCACTGAGAGATGTATAATTAAATCAACGTAGTTTGAGTCTTGGGTTTAAAGTTCTTGAGGCCCTGGAGCATCTCGTCCTCCTCCAGTATTTTCTTTGCGTCATGAGGCGGAACACTCAGCTCAATTTCTTTGGTCCGACCACCTCTACCGAACGATTTGACGCGGGCATGGATGATACCGAGCATGTCTAGTTCCGAGATAAGGTCAGTGATCCTCCTCTGCGTCAGCACACTTACACCAACGGCCCTACACAACTCTCTATAAACCTCGTAAACGTCCCCTGTCGTAAGCCTTTCCCGACCTTTCTCTTCGTTTACTACAATACTCATGAGCACGAGTTTCGACTGCGTTGGCAACGTCCTAATCGCCTCTGTAACACAATCGAGCTCGATTTTGTTTTTTGCTTTGTATACATGCGCTTCTGTGATCTTATCATCGCGGTTGCGTTCTGCGATCTCTGCTGCAACCCTCAATAGATCGAGTGCACGCCGCGCATCACCGTGTTCCTGTGCCGCTAGGGCTGCGCAAAGCGGGATAACACTTGACTCCAAGACCCCCTCTTCGAACGCAAGTGCGGCCCTCTGCTTGAGTATGTCTTGTAGTTGCTCAGCGTTATACGGTGGAAAGACCATTTTTTCTTCGCCAAGACGGCTTTTGACGCGGGGGTCGAGGAATTCAGTGAAAGTGAGGTCGTTAGAGATGCCGATTAGCGATACCTTGGCTTTCACGAGGTCATCGTTTATCTTTGACAAGTGATAGAGAATATCGTCACCGCTTTTGTAAACCAATTTATCGATTTCGTCCAAAACAATGATGTTGACTTTCCCCTCCTCTTCGATTCTCTCCCGAAAAATGTTATAGAGTCTTTCTGTGCTCCAACCAGTAAACGGAATTCTCTCACCGAAATCGCTGATCAATCTGTTCCCGATGTTCTGGAGTACTCCGTATTGAGTGTCAACGACTTCGCAATTCATATAGAAAAAGTTAACGCGGTTTGATGTGGCGTCGGCCTTCCTAATCTCATTTCCCAGATACTTCACGCATGCTGTTTTTCCCGTTCCCGTTTTCCCAAAGATTAACACGTTCGAAGGCCTATCGCCCCGCAAAGCTGTAGCGAGAACTGCTGCCAATTGGCTGATCTGTTGCTGTCTATGAGGAAGTTCATCTGGTATATACGATGGTCGTAAGATCTCTCGATTTCTTTTAAATAATGACTTTGACTTGAGATACGGTTGAAAGATGTTCTCATCCAAGGGCACTCCCCCCATATGGCTGAAGGTGCGGGAACAAAAATATCCCACCCCTTCATTTCGATTGGAGATCATATCGAGATCCGATTACCGGAATGAATAGGTTGGTTGATTACAAGAACTTTATTTTTATTTTGCACACACAAATGACCGGAACACTGGTTCAATAAAATGTTGTTGCTGGCTGTTGATCTTGTTCGGCCCAACCCCTTCGTTTCCTGTGGAAGTTTAGCCTCGGCCGATCCCGACAATTCGTATAGGGTTTTTTCTCATCTGGCAACATAAATTAATGCATGACTGCTTAACGGAGAATCGGAATTACCAACTTCATGTGTAGGATTTGGATGCAGAAGGTTGATGCCACGAAATTATGAATACTAAAAATCTGTTATTAGATTTAAAAATAGGAGGGGAAATTTTGATTTGCAGCCACGAAGAAGATATTATTATTGTTAAGCTTGAGGACGGCGAGGATGTGCATTCAAGCCTAATTGAAGTGTCAAAGAGATATGATGTAAAGAACGGTTGGGTTCTTGGCGGGGTGGGTATACTAAGGGAGTTCACCCTTGGCTACTTCACAGGAAAAGAATACATCAAAAAATATTTTGAAAAACCACATGAATTATTGTCCCTATCGGGTTCAATAACAATTGGTACAGAGGTACCAATACATCTTCACTGTTCTGTCTCTAGCGATCAATTCGAAGCATTTGGGGGACATCTTTTTAAGGGGACGGTTAACGTACTTAATGAAGTATTGATCAGAAAGTTTACAAAGATAGAACTAGGACGGCGTTTAAATCCGAAGACAGGATACTTTGAACTGGACATAAAGTGTAGTGAAGAGATGTGATTAGAACATTGGATATTTCCAGGCTTTGTGCGGGCTTTAGCTACCCCACTTCAATCAAATAACTTCAAATAACGATATTGATTAATATTTCCTAAAAAAGCTAAGAGATTTGAATATGAGTTGGCAAACGGCAGCGATCATTACAACTAATGAAAAAGTCGCAGAACTTGAAGAACTTGCAGCATCTGCGGGATATGAAGTGATTTATGAGATTATTCAACGTAGGAATATCCCCGATTCGTCGACGTTCATAGGAAAAGGAAAGATCGACGAGGTCAGGACCGTTCTTCGATGCAGGGCCGTAGATACGATCATAGTTAATGGGGATCTAAAACCGTCACAACAATACAATCTCGAAAGGATGTTGAATATCAAATGCATAGATCGAGTGAGCTTAGTTCTCGAGATCTTTGCAAGTCGTGCCAATAGCAAAGAAGCAAAGTTACAGGTCGAGAAGGCCAGACTTAAGTATGAAATTCCATTCATTAGGGATTGGATCCACCGGACGAAAAAAGGGGAGAGGGCAGGTCATTTTTCTAGCGGCGACTACGAAGCGGCGGTTTACTACGATCTTATTAAGAAGAGGATAAGAAAAATTGATGATGAGCTGAAAAAACTGAGAGAAAACAATCTCTATATAGGATTCAAAAAGAAAATTAGGCCGCCAGTCGTCTCTTTAGCTGGTTATACGAACGCAGGCAAGTCGAGCCTATTCATTAGCCTTACTAAAAAAGATACTATAGTTGAGCCGAAAATGTTCTCCACATTGAAACCGCTGAGAGGGCGTATTGCGAATATCAAGGAGGATCTTATTTTAATAGATACAATTGGTTTTCTGGATAATCTTCCTGTTTTTCTTATCGAATCTTTTAGAAACACGATTGATGAGATTTTCGCTGCTGACCTTGTGTTACTTGTTTTAGATATCTCAGATCCAATTTCTGAGATAGAAAGAAAACTCAATGCATCGATGAAAATCCTGCTACCCGATGTAGACTTTAGAAAAGTGGTTGTCGTTCTGAATAAAATCGACAAGTTAGACTCTCTAGAGGTTGAGGAAAGGATGAGGTTTGTTTCAAATAGAATCCAATCAAATAATATCGTTGCCGTCTCCGCTTCAACAAAAGCTGGAATCGAATCCCTTATTGAGAGAATCAAGGGCTACTTTGAAGCTTTTGATCATTTAAAATCAGATATTCGGCACGTCACAGAAACAAGCTATCTGGCCTCTTGACTCAGCTCGAGAAATAACAGTCAATGCTATTATTTACGATGGCACTGTTAATGTCTCTACATATTGCGAAAAGTTGCCAGGGGCTTAACACTCGACGATATTAAACCTAGTCGTTCAAAAGTTAAAACTCGTGGAGTTGCACGTGGTGTACGCCGTGGGAGACATATTTCCAGTGGAAATAAAGGGGTCTCCCCCTTATAAGAACGATCGTCCGATTTATTACAAAATCTATTTTATATAAGATTCTTTTATTTTATTTTCAGTTCATTCCGCTTCAAGTCAAGTTCTCTTTGATATTTCGATGGGAGTTTCCAGGCCATATACTCAATTTCGTCAAGATTCGTAATGAATTCGGACTTACTTCTCGTGGCGAGTAATTTTCTATATTTCGTGAGGATCGATAAGAACTTCCAAAGCCAAGCGCCCCCTAAAAGGGCAAAAATTAATCCAACTAGAAGCAACCAATAAGCCCATCCAGTCGTAACAAAAAGGACACCCATGAAAAGGGACATCAAAGCGATTCCTAGGAGGGCAAGGCCGAGCAGTGAGAGACATATAGAAAACACGGGTGCCAACTCAACATGTATCGGTTTCCCCATAGTCAACGCATGGGCGAGGCGGCTCTTCAATTTTCTGGCGTTCAACAACCCTTATTCATTAGCCCCAGAGTCAATGACAAACGATAAAAATGAATTCTGTATGTGACGGGGATAAGTTTGATTGTAACCGCAAGCTCCACCTCTTTTGTTGAAAATATGCACGACTGATGACACTAGACCGTAAGGTCGTAGTCCTCTGTGTATTGGCGGCGGTGAACATCAGTGTGCTCCTCCTCATTACGGACTTCAGTGTCCACACGATTGCAAATTTTGAAGAACTTCCTAATGAGAAAGGCCAACGCGTCCATCTGATCTGCTCGATCGAAAGTATCCGGAAGAGTGAGAATGGTTGGATCCTCCAACTCTCCGATTTGTTCGGCCACGAAATTCGTGCCTTCTGCGAATTCTCGTTGGTGGAAGAAGAAGGATTAGATCTTCAACCAGTGGTGGAAGTGATTGCGGATGTCGGGGAGAGCGGAGATTTCGTTTTCATCAAATCGATCGAGCCCTACGATCTCGATATGGTGAATTCGCCGACCTCTCTTTTGCACCATTGTTGAACAAGATATCATTTGGGTCATTCTACTGACTCGTTTGTCCTCGCGGTGTTTGCGAAAAATTAAAGAACAATTTCTGCCCGTGTCTCCCAGGTCAGAGTGAAACGAAATGATCGTTGCGTTCGACGATACCGATTCGACAGAGGGTATGTGCACAACTTTTCTCGCGACCAAGATCATCGAGGAGCTTGAAAGCTACGATCTTATCGGATTCCCTCGCCTCGTCCGCCTCAATCCCGCTGTACCATGGAAGACGCGCGGGAATGGGGCGATTGCCATGCGTTTTGGACATGGGCGGGGGAAGAAGACCCAAATTGGTATGATCTCTGGGTCACCAGTTTATTCGTATGAGCGGGGAGAGAGCGACGTGAAGCTTGAGGAAGTCGCCCAACGCTGTGGCGAAGTCCTCAAGCGGTGGGCGAGGACGGAGGAGGGAGCGAGCCCTGGCCTCGTCGTCACGAGGACGAAACCACGGGAATCTTTCTACTGGAACGCTGTACGCAGTATCGTGGAAAGGGGACTTGTAGAGGAGGAACTGAAAAGAATCGGTGCGATTAAATTCGAACTCTCCGGTGGAAGGGGAATCATTGGTGCGACAGCCGCAGCCGCCTGGCGGCCAAAAGATCGGACCTATGAAATCATTACTTACCGCTTCGAGAATAAGTGGGGGACAGAACGTGAAATCGATGAGAGCACCGTGAAGTCATTGGACTCAACATTTCCATCGACGTTTAACAATTATGATCTTGGGCAGGAGAGAATCGCGATCGCGCCACATTCGCCATGTCCCATCCTTTTTGGCATCAGGGGTGACGATGTGAATGAACTCGTCCCTGCGATGCAATCGATTAAGGGCGAACCTGCAGAACGATGGCTCATTTACCTCACCAATCAGGGTACGGACGACCACATCATTACAGATTGGAGGGAATTAACTCCGTGCAGGTCTTATGCTGTTAAAGGCGTTGTACTCGGAGGACCTACTACGATCAAGGGAGGGCATGTAGTGTTCAAGATGCTACCAGACCAGTATCGAATGCCGATTGATTGTACGGCGTATGAACCTTCAAAAAGTTTCAGGGATGTAATTAGAGCGCTGAATCCCGGCGATCGGATCGTCGTTTACGGGGAGTTGAGGGACGAACCCAGAACCCTTAACATCGAAAAATTGAGAGTCCTTGATTTAGTAGAATCGAGGGAAAAGACTGGGAATCCAGTTTGCCCTTCCTGCGGGAAGCGCATGAAATCGATTGGAAGAAGCGCTGGCTATCGGTGTCGCCGATGCGGAAGTAAGGCATCCGAAGCAGATGCTGATTACCGCATTGTCCCGCGGCCAATCCAGATCGGGTGGTACGAACCTCCAGTTTGTTCCCGCAGACACCTGAGCAAGCCGCTAAAGAGAGTTCTGCAAAAGCCATTACGATTTTGTCGATCGCCGACAGAAACTCAGGCAATTTTAAAATAATCACCAACTGTTAGTCACGCAGCGAAGTCCGACTATCATTTAGTGAACGAGGAGTGGTACTTGATGAAAGAAGTTGTAATACTCAGCGCTGTTCGAACAGCTGTTGGAAAATTTGGTGGAGCACTTAAGGACATCCCAGTTTATGACCTCGGGGCGCACGTGATAAAAGAAAGCGTATCGAGGGCCCAGCTGGAGCCTACCGACATTCAGGAATGTATCATGGGCATTTGTCTTCCAGCTGGCGTCGGGCAGAACCCAGCGAGGATGGCGGCTATCAGGGCCGGTCTTCCGTACGAGATCGGTGCGCTCAACATCAGCAAGATGTGCGGATCCGGCCTGAAGGCAGTTATGCTCGCTGCGAATGCGATCAAGGCTGGGGAGTACGATGTGATCGTTGCCGGAGGAATGGAAAACATGAGTGCGGCACCGTATTTGCTCCCGCAGGCCCGGTGGGGCTATCGGATGAATGACGGTAAAGTCGTCGACCATATGATTTTCGATGGCCTTTTCGATTCGAATGCGGGCATGTTGATGGGGATGACTGGTGAGATTGTGGCGGAGAAGTATGGGGTGACGAGGGAAGACGCAGACCTCCTCGCGTATCAGAGCCACACCAAGGCACTCGAGGCAATTCGATCTGGACGGTTTGAGAAGGAAATCGTCCCATACAAAATTAGCACGAAGAAAGGAGATATCGAGTTTAAGGTTGATGAGGGCGTCCGCCCAGATGTCTCTATGGAGTCACTGGCAAAACTGAAACCGGTTTTCAAAAAAGACGGTATCGTCACAGCGGGAAACTCATCACAGATCAGTGATGGAGCCGCAGCGGTCGTCGTCGCCTCGCGGGAATTCGCGGAGGAGAGGGGGATTAAACCGATGGCGACGATCATCGATTACAACACTGGTGGGGTTAAACCAGAATACATAATGGAAGCGCCGATCCCAACGGTCAGGGCGCTCCTCAAAAGGAACAACATGAGTATCGACCGCATCGACCTCTTCGAACACAACGAGGCCTTCGCGACGGCCTCTGTCGCTGTCAAGAGAGAGCTCAATGTTCCCGAGGAGATCTTCAATGTAAATGGTGGCGCAGTTGCACTCGGTCACCCAATTGGGTGCAGTGGTGCCAGAGTCCTGACAACACTCCTCTACGCGATGCACGACAGGAATAAGGAAACCGGTCTGGCAACGCTGTGCCTTGGTGGTGGAAACGCTGTCGCCATGATTGTTAGGAAATAAAGAACAATGAGGGTCTTGGGGGGAATGAGATGAAGAAGATTGATGATGTGAGGAAGATCGGCATTGTCGGCGCAGGGACGATGGGGAGCGGTATCGCGCAGGTCGCTGCGCAGAGTGGGTATGAAGTCATCCTGAACGATATCAGTGATTCATTCATTCAGAGCGGAATTGCGAAAATTGAGAAGGGCCTGAGTAAGGCGATTGAAAAGGGGAAGATGACAAAGGAAGACAAGGAGAGTATAATGTCGAGAATCAGGGGCTCGGTTAGACTCGAAGACCTAGCGGATTCGGATGTTGTTATCGAGGCGATCCTCGAGGACCGGGCCGCAAAAAAGCAGGTGTTTGCATCCCTCGACTCTATCTGCAAGCCAGATACGATTCTTGCATCGAATACGTCCTCGATCCCAATCACAGAACTCGCATCGGCAACGAAGCGGCCTGATAAGGTCGTCGGTATGCATTTCTTTAACCCCGCCCCGGTCATGAAACTCGTAGAAGTCATTCGGGCAGTACAGACCGCCGATGATACGAAGGAACTGGTTAAGGCGCTCGCCGTTAGAATGGGCAAAGTACCCGTCGAGGTCAACGATTTCCCAGGATTCTGTACGAATAGAATTCTCGTGCCGATGATCAACGAGGCCGCATACTGTTTGATGGAAGGTGTTGCATCGGCTGAGGCGATCGATCAGGTCATGAAGCTCGGTGCAAATCATCCGATGGGACCCCTCGAGCTGGCCGATCTCATCGGCCTAGATGTTTGCCTCAATATCATGGAAGTGCTCTACAGTGAGTATGGAGATCCGAAATACCGGCCATGCCCCTTGCTCCGAAGATTGGTTCAAGCAGGTCGCCTCGGGAGAAAGACTGGCTGGGGGTTCCATAAATACGAGTGACAAACTAGAAAATAACAGGCTGGACATCAATCGTGGGTCTTTGACTCAAGATCATGCGGATGATCGATCAGTGGGTGTTTTCATGGACAAGAAATCGTGGCCATAATGATTTATAAGGAAATAAGTCTCTTCTCATTTAGAGTGATCTGATGCCATCCGTTGATGAACTGCTTGCTGTCATAGATGATTATAAAGACGAAATGGTCGAAGCGTTGAAGGAACTCATCAGAATTCCCGCAATTGGCCCTGAGAATGGGGGTGATGGGGAGTTTGAGAGGGCGAGATATCTGAAAGAACTCGCCGAACGCTGCGGGTTCGAAGAGATTGAATTGTTCGATGCCCTCGACGAAAGGGTACGCCTCCGTTTGAGACCAAATATCGTTGCTAAGAAGAGGGGCTCTTCTGATCAAACTGCGTGGATAGTCACACATATGGACACGGTGCCGCCTGGAGATCTTGACGGTTGGAGCTATCCTCCGTTTTCCCCTCGGGTTGTTGATGGCAAGCTCTATGGTCTCGGCGCTGAGGACAATGGTCAGGCGCTTATCGCATCGCTCTTTGCCGCCAAGGCGATCAACAGTTTCGGATTGATTGGCGAAAAGACAATGGGTCTGGCGCTTGTGGCTGATGAGGAGTGCGGGAATGAAAAAGGGATCAAATTCCTCATTAGGGAAGGTGTGTTCCGGTCCGGTGACATGATCTATGTGCCAGACTATGGTGTGCCGGACGGGTCTGTCATCGAGGTCGCCGAAAAATCACTCCTCTGGCTTAAGATCACCGTTGAAGGCATTCAGGCACACGCCTCTTCCCCTGGAAAGGGGATCAATGCGATGAAGGTCGGATCGAAATTCATGTCTTTCCTGCTCGATCACCTGACGGAAAAATACGGTAAGTTGAATGACCTCTTCATCCCGCCAAATTCTACATTTGAGCCGACGAAGCGGTTGCAGACAGTAGGTAACATCAACACGATCCCGGCGGAGGACGTTTTCTATCTCGACTTCCGCGTATTGCCAGAGTATGAGATCGAAGAGGTCAGGAAAACCGTTGAGACGATTGCTGTGTTGTTTGAAGAGAGGACAGGCGCGCGAATTAGGATTGAAACAGAGCAGTTGACTAAGGCAGGTCCCCCCTCATCAACAAACACTGACGCGATAAACGCGCTTGTATCAGCGATCAAGAGGGTGAAAGGGATTGAACCTGTGGCAAGGGGTATCGGTGGCGGCACATGTGCCAATCTCTTCAGACAGGCAGGGTTCGAGGCATACGTGTGGCAAACGGTTGATGGGGTGGCGCACGCGGTCAATGAATATTCGAAGGTGGACAACCTTATCAACGACGCAAAGGTCTTTGCGGTCATGCTTGCGACGATTTGTTATCCAGATCAGTTCGAGCGCTGATCTGCAGTCGAGCGATTGATCTTCTGCGCCTTTATTAAAAGATAACACTTTTAGCTGGCAGGCTCCTTTGCGAACAGCCTTTCGACCATCCACTTGCTATCGAACTTGATGAGGTCATCGTATCCCTGACCCGTCGAAAGGAAGGCGATCGGTTTGTTGACTGCGTGTGCGATAGAGAGGGCAGCACCCCCCTTCGCGTCCGCATCAATCTTCGTGAGTATGACGGCGTCGATCCCAACCTCTTTATCGAACGTCGCAGCCTGCTCAATTGCGTCGTTGCCTGCAAGGGCATCGCCAACGAAAATCACGAGATCTGGTTTGACAACCCGTTTGATCTTTTTCATTTCATCCATCAGGTTCACATTCGTTTGCATTCTCCCAGCCGTGTCGATGAGGACGACGTCTTTCTTCCTCGCTTTGGCATGCTCGACCGCGTCAAAGGCTACGGCGGCTGGATCACTCCCGGGTTTGTGTTTGACAATCTTGCAGTTTAGCCTTTCCGCATGAACACCCAGTTGTTCGATCGCGCCCGCCCTGAAAGTGTCGGAAGCTGCGAGCACGCAGCTCATCCCGTTCTTTTGAAGGCGGTGGGCGATTTTCGCGATGGCAGTCGTCTTGCCCGTCCCATTAATGCCGACGAACATGAGGACGACAGGTTTTTGCCGGGTCGCTATGAATTGGTCAAAGTCGAACTCACTCCTCTTAAGGACTTTCTCAATAGAACTCTTGAGTGCGAGCTCGATGGCGTCCTCGGGGGCATACCCCCTTTCTATCTTCTTACCTACCAAGTTATCACGAACGCCCTTCTTGATCTCTTCCACAACTGGAAGGGCAACGTCTGACTCGAGCAAATCAATCTCGAGATCCCAGAGTATCTCGTCCAGCACATTTTCAGAAATCTTTCGTCCGCTGTCGCCGATAATCGTCTCCGGCGACTCTGGAAGTTCGGTCGCCTTCTTCTTCCATCCAAAGAGTTTTTGCTTCAGCGACTCGAACAACTTGGCCACCAGTCCTAAATCTTCTGCTGCACTTTCTGATAGGTTTCCTGGATTTTTCTCGTCAGCTGGGAACTCTGTGCCTCGAGCGCCGATCTTCTCTCACCGAGTTTGTTGAAGGTGTCGATAAGTTCCTGTAACCTTGATTCGATCGTTTTGACCGCCTCATCCATGGGTTTTTCGACTGAAACTCCGCTGCCGATCCCGACGATCGCCTTCCTGTTCGAAGCCACCTTCGCAAAGACGAATGAATTTCCACCAACTGGCACGAGGACCTCCGTACCTTCTTCGGATTCAGAGATGCTCGCGAGCGTTGACTTCGCCCTCATATGCTCTTCAATTGATGCCTGGACAATCTGTTGCTGCTCGGCGAGGCTCTCGATCTGCGCCCTGTAAAGATCAAGAAGGGCGAGCGACTCCTGCAACTCTTTTTCGCTCATCGCGCCCCTCCTGCGAGATATCTAACGACTGGGTCAGTGGCCTCTTCAATGCTGATCTCCTTGACCTCATTCAACTGGATCTGCTTGCGAGGAACCTTATGCCTGCTCCCGAGGTTCGAGAGTATCCTGTGAATCGCGTCCTTCTCGTCGGTCGCTGCGATCTCAATGCTAAACTTCTGTTTCTTTCGAGGATTGATCTTGAACGTGCCTTCCACCCTGAACGCTCTCATATCATCTCCGCTTCGTGGAAGTGTCTCAATCGAATAAATATTTTGGTGAAGAGTGCGTTTTAGATTGGAAGGAGTCATGAGTGAAACGATCACCGCATTTTACCCGGGCAGAAATTTTCCAGCTATCTCGATCACGGGGCCACGCTGCACTCTGATGTGCGATCACTGCCGTGGAATCTACCTCCGTGACATGATCCCTGCGACATCGCCTGAAGAGCTGTTATGCGTTGTATCTTCGGTCATCAAGCAGGGAGCTGAAGGCATTCTGCTGAGCGGAGGCTCGAACTCGAGGGGAATGGTTGAACTCGATCGATTCGCACCAGCGATCAAAGAAATTAAAAGAATGGGGCTGAAGGTCAATGTCCACACAGGTCTCATTAGATCTGACACAATCCCTCTTTTGGCGGAGGCCGCCCCAGATTGCTTTTCGGTCGATGTTGTTGGGGACGAGAGAGTCATTAAGAACATCTTTCACATTGAAGCATCACCAGCAGACTATTTGAACTCAATAAGATTGCTCTTTGATAACGGTGTAAAAAAGGTTGTCCCGCACTACTGTGTCGGCCTTTCTGATGACTCTGATAAAGAATGCGAGGTGATCGACCTCCTGTCGGGACTTCCGATATCCGCGTTCGTCGTTATCATCTTCCGGCCGACACCAGGCACTCCGCTATTCAACCGGCGACCGCCTGATGATTCCCGTGTCCTCAATTTTGTGGGGCGTGCTGTTGAATCTCTCCACTGCCCAGTTCTCATCGGTTGCATGAGGCCAAGGGGAAACTGGGAGCTCGAAATCGAATGCGCCAAACTCGGAGTTACTGGTATCGCGCTACCGTCAAGGAGAACAGTCACAAGCCTGAGAGAAGAGGGTTACAGAGTTGAAACGCAGAAATGCTGCTGTGCCCTTTACCGATAAATCGACTCACCAGCGTATTTCCTTCTAAGAGCTGAAAAGTATATGATCGCGGTCGCGTAGACAATGATGAAGATGAGGGCAAAGAGAGGGACATAGTCTAGGAAAATCGGTGAGATGTTCTTGTGCAGCGTGTAAGAGAGTGGTGAAAGGTCATCATCTAAATGCTCGACGACGATATAGAATGTGCCGTATTTCGCGTCAGGAAAGTCGAAGCTGATCGTCGGGTCGCTCGCGTTGACGGTGTAATCAAGATAATTGATCCTGTGCAGTTTTAGCATCTCTGGGTCGATCATGTATGTTGGATTGTTTGCTGGGTAATAGTCCGAACTGACGACGTAAACGTTTGCTGCATTCCCATCACTTTCGATCGTGATCCGGTTCACTGAAACGATGCCGAGGTGATCTTTATTGTTGAATTCGACGACGCTCGATACCGTTCCGCTTGTACTCATGGCCTCTTCGAACGCGTTGTAGATGAACGGTACTTTCAAAATGATGATGACAGCGGCGCAAATGGCAATGATGATTATGCTCCTCCTGATGAACCGCTTTGCCATAAAAGACTTCGAGCTCATCGAACGTGCAAGTCTTATCTCAAGCGCTCTGAAATAAAAGCTCTCAGCCCCGATGATGACGCCCATGAGGAGTAGAAAATAGATAAAAGAGTTGATTGGCAGATAGAATGGCTTGAGCGAAAATGCCTTTTCAGAGAAGATGAGAACGATGACCGTGGCAATCGTGAAAATGACTTGGATTAGGTATAAATAGAATTTAATACGACGGATGCGCGTCAATCGCCATCCGCCCTCAAGCGCCTCCTTTCCGCCCTCCATCAGGCTCGTTACGAAGCATGACCTGGAATGAATATATATTTTTCGTTGTGGTTTATCGATCTGGATAACTTCACTTCTCTAATCCATTTTTCAGGAGACCCAACAACTCAAGAATCGACATCGAATTTGAATTGCTCGAAGGCTGGATCATTCATGCTGCCAGATCAACTTGGCCACAAAAATCATACGGCGAGCTTTGCTTCCTTCCTGCAGAGGAGGAAGATCGCCGCGAAAAGAGGGACTTCGACCTCGCCCTCAAGGGCGAAGCGCTCACCCCTCAGTTTTATATCGATCTTACGATTAGTGATGAGCTTGACTGGATCATCGGTAAAGGTGTCTGGCACCGCATCCCTCAGAGGATCAAATTCGTCGAGTTCATCTCTGCTCATCTTGACGACGAGAAGCCCCGTCTTCCCGTGGAGGGTAAAGGGCAAACGAATCAACCTCTTAATATCGCTCGTCACCGGCTCATCCACTTGCCCAGCCACTCTCGACTTCACCTCTTCAAAGACAAACTTGAGAAAAAGGTCTCTCACCTTGTCCGAAGAGAAGATCTCAAGCGTGTTTTTCTCGAAGAGGTTCTCCTTTCCCCTAATTTCTCCCCTCTTTGAGAAGAGATCGTCAAGCATCTTCTCGATGAGATGGTCTGATGCGTCTTTCAGCGAGGGATAGCGCTCTTTGATCGCATCTATAGACAGGCCAGTGATCTCATCCAACAGCATCTCAGTACCCTTGCGAAGTCGACGGCGCCACGCAGCTGATCGCGCAGAGGGGAACCTTCTCGAAATGCCGATTTTCGTCACATGCTTGAATTGCCTTTTTTCAAAGGGCCCCATCGGAAAAAGCCAGTCGATGTCGAGGCCCGTGCCAGTAATAAAATCTACGATTTCCCTGCGTTCGTGGCTTCTGAGTGATGTCACGCGGTCATCGCTCACATGGACGTGATATCCTCTTCCGCCTGAGAAAACGACCTTGATGTCCCGCGATCCGAACCCCAGGTCACCCATGAGAAACTCATCAAGAAGACGTATGATCTCCTTTTTAACATTGGAGAGCATTTCGGGATAGCTCATCGATTCCGCGCCTTTGATGTGGTCTGCGTCGAGATCGAAGATGAGGTCAGCGCCCAACCACCCCTTCTCCTCCATGGTAGGGGCTGATGGAACTTCATAATACGCAGAAGAATAATAGACATGCGCTGGTACCTGTGAGACAAGGAAGGAGGCCAGTTCATTCACCCTCGTGAAAGCGACGTGCCGCTGGACGAAGTCCCTGTCGAAGAACATGAAGCCAAATTCGCGCCTTCCGAAACGCTCAGGCGGAGGGGGTGGCGACCTCTCATAATGTTTTCTAAACCAATTGATGATGAATTCAGTTTCCCTTGAAATCGTCCTTGTGCCATCGGCCATCGGATCGCTACACACATTAGACACTCCTTTACTAATATGGTTTGCCCTGGCGGGTGCCAGATGATATTGCTTTGTTTAACGAAGTTCCTCCTCACGGCCCAATGGATGCATTTTAGGAATCCGTCCAAGCAGTAGAGGACCAAATCTCCAATGTCACCGCAGTGCCATGTAAAGATAAAAGCGAGAAGATCAATATTTAATACCGCAGAAAGATATGCCTTTTTGGATACGGATGAAGGCCTTTGTCAAAGTGGAATATAGTAGTGAGGGCAAGTCGCCTGCGGAAATCGAACGTATCTTCAATGAGGCTGGATTCAAGAAAATTGCTGGGGCTCCAGTTTTTGAAACCGAGGTGGAAGAAGAAGGTCAACTGACTGAGAAAATCGAAAGATTACACCATTTGCTCAAGAATACAGGAATTATATATATTCCCTCGATTGCGCGACCGACTGAAGCACAGCCCCCGAGGTCTGCGAACTATAGGGAGCGGTTGGATCTCTGGAAGGTTCTCGGGATTAATGCTGATGAGCTCGTTGATCTCCTCGAATATGATGTCGAGAAGTTCAAAGCGAGGGCGATGGAACTTTTCAAGGCAGAGGTTGACCGCGTCGCCCTGGAAAAAGAGAAGGAGTTGAGAGAGATCCGGGAAAGGGAACTGATTGAGCGGGCAAAGAACATGATCGTCGAGAGCGCGAGGGTTGAGGGTGGACAGACATTCCAGGAGCTGTTGAAAATCATCGGCATTGACGAGGACGTGCTCTCACAGATGATCGACGAACTTGTTGAAAAAGGCAAGATCAGAGCGGAGCAGAGGGGACGCAGGGTCGTTTATATCGCCTCGTAGTCTTTGTGACCTAAGTATTATGGACTTTTCAGGGAGAGTCATATTTTCCATCAGCGTTTGTTTCTCCCAAATCCTCACCTAAAGGATCTAACTAGTTTGCCCGAATTCATAAATCCCAGACCGCCATTTGGAAAATAAATAAAGCTAAATATGGGTTTCAAGATTGATGCGATCAAGGTGAGAGCGTTGGGAGCAGTTGCGCGCACGGCCTTGCTATTTGCGTTCATGTTCGGCCTCTTTATCCTTATAGGCTGGGCTATTGGGAGCCTATTCATTGGTAACTGGATCGTGGGAGCGGTCTTCTTCCTCGCGATTGCGGCAGTTTTCAATCTCATCGCATACTTCTATTCTTCAAAGATTGTGCTCTGGTCGTATCGTGCGAAGATTGTGAGTGAAAAGGAAGCGCCGAGGCTTCACAAGATCGTCAAGCTCGTCGCTTTCAAAGCAAATATGCCGATGCCGCAGGTCGCGATTGTCCCGAGCGAAACGCCGAATGCGTTTGCAACGGGGCGCAATCCAAAAAACGCGGTCGTGGCGGCAACTGAGGGCATCCTCAAGACGCTCAACGATGAAGAGCTTGAAGGCGTCATCGCCCATGAGTTTGCGCACATAAAGGACAGGGATATTCTTGTCATGAGCATCGCTGCGACGCTCGCTGGGGCGATCTCCTTTGCTGCGAGATCCTTCTGGTACAGCGTCCTCTTCGGTGGCGGGGGCCGCAGGGACTCATCGACGGCATTTATCGCACTTATCGTCGCGATCACCGCGCCGATTGCCGCATTGCTCATTCAACTGGCAATCTCGAGGAGTAGGGAATATTTGGCTGATCAGGAGGGCGCGATGATCATCGGGAGACCGATGAGCCTGGCAAGGGCGCTTGAGAAGCTTGAAGCAGCGAACAAGCGCAACCCCATCAGGTTCGGAAACCCCGCCTCCTCATCAATATGGATCGTCAATCCATTTGGTTCAAGCGGGTTCGTTCACCTCTTCTCCACGCACCCGCCGATCGCCGAGAGGATCAAGCGCCTCAAGCAGATGGCGAGCAAGATGGGGCAGTTCTGACCTTTACATTTTTTTAAACTTTTTTTGTCTTTCCATATCCATATTTTCCCTTCCCATCATGGTCGGAAATTAGAGCGAGGTCAATTGGGTTTTGTATCTGGTTCGAAACAATCTGGCTGACGTTTTTCGATATTCTATGAGATTTCGTAAGATTGCCTTCGACGCAATCGCTTTAGTGAGGAATCGAAGTCTCCGACTTGTTCCAAACTCAATTCAGAAGAGAAGGTCCTCTTCTATGCCAATCTTTCTCGCGAAGTTGTAGGCAGGCGTGACATTGTAAACTTCTGAAAGCGTCCTATGGACATCAGTCCCGATCGAAAATCCGACTTTTCCTTTGAGCTTCGCGATGAGGTCTTCCGCCCTTTCATAAAACGCCATCCCGTTCCTTCTGTACGGCTTCGCCGTGTTGATTTCGATGAAAAGGTTATATTTAGAAAGCGTCTCAGCGAGATCAGTTGGCTGGATGTCAGAGAACGCCACTTCGAAATCAGGATGCGCGAGTCCACAGGGGACGGAGAGTTTTGAAGCAAAGTTTCCGATTGTTTCAATGTCTGCACCACCGTTGAAAATATCGTTGACGTGCTCGAACAGAACGAGATCGAGGGAATTGAGCATCTCTACTGGTATTTTATTGAGATCGCACCGGTCCGGATTCGCGTCAATCTCCACTCCAGCTAGGACAGTGATTGTCCCTTCGTATTTTTCCTTGACACTTTCAATCGTCGCGAGATAGCGCTTGAAATCACGCCTGCTGAGCGAGCGGACTTTGGCCGTTTCGAAATGATCGGTGATTGCGATATGTGTTAATCCGTTCCTCGCTGCCTCCCTGACAATCGTCTCGATGTCAAAGGACCCATCGGAAAAAGTGGTGTGTGCGTGTAGATTGATCACTGTACCTTTTCCCACTTCTCCAACTCCTGCACGCTTGAAAGTGTTCTCCCCCTTTTGATCTCCTCTCTGATTCTATTCTCCCTTTCTAGTACATCGATAGCGCGATTCGCGATCTCGACCGCGTGTTCCTGTGGTACGACGATGACGCCACTTTCGTCCCCAATTATCCAGTCGCCTGTGCGGACGACCTGTCCACCGCAGACAATCTCGAGTCCGATCCCCCCAAATCCTTTTGCCTCGCCGGCTTCCGGTGTCACATACCTCGAGAAACAGGGAAAACCGATCTCGATAATCGTGTCGATATCCCTGACGGCACCGTCGACGACAATACCAGCAATCCCCTTGACTTTACAGCTCCAGGAGGCGAGCTCCCCCCAGACCGCGATGTCGCTTCCGCCAGCATCGACGACGATGACATCGCCCTTTTGCGCGCGGTCGATCGCCTCCACGGGCTTAGCCCAGTCCCCCTTCGATGTCTGGACGGTCAGCGCCCGACCGACCATCTTGGTGCCGTGTCTTATTCTCGGGACAATGCCCTTCATGACCCCCCTCTTGTGCGCTGCGTCGGCGATATTCGGCGTCGAGACGCGTGAAAACGCTTCGAAGAGTTCCTCGGCCGTGTATTTTCTTGAGAGGTCAGAGGCGATCGACTCGCCCTTCTCGATCGCCTCCTTAATTCTTTTCGCGGCCGCCCTCACGTCCTCCGCCTTGATAATCCCCCCGCCGACGATGATGATCGAAGCGCCGGCTTTCAGGAATGAGGCGGCTGTCTCGGAAGTGATCCCGCCAGCGACGGCAACTGGAATGTTCGTTGCCTCCGACACCGCCCGGACCATCTCGAGGGGCGACTTTCCGCCGCGCATCTGTTCGTCGATGCCGACGTGGAGGCATACGAAAGAGGCGCCGAGTGACTCCACCTCCTTCGCCCTTTTCACTTTGTCCTCGACATTCATGAGGTCGACCATGATCTTCGTCCCATACTTGCGACCAGTGAGGACCGCCTCGGAAATCGTCCCGTCGTCAGAGAGTCCCATGACTGTCACGACATCAGCGCCTGCCTTTGCCGCTATTTCAACCTCGAATCCCCCGACGTCCATCGTCTTCATGTCCGCGACGAGCACGCGACCAGGAAATTCACGCTTGAGTGCTCTCAGGCACTCGGCACCCTCGCTTTTGATCAAAGGCGTCCCCGCCTCGATCCAGTCCGCTCCACCTTCGACCGCTTCTTTCCCAATTTCAATCGCTCTCTTGAGGTGCATCAGGTCAAGGGCGACCTGCAAAACGGGTTTCATCGACCTCGATGAAGAGCCTCTCTTCTAATAAATTCTTTTGAATGAGAAATAGATGCGATCCTCTCTCGAGAATTGTATTTTTAGGAAAACCATATAAAAAGGCAATGTGATAGTGTCCAGCAAATGCAGGGAATCCGGCAGGACAGCAGAAGGTGCGTGACGGGCATCGAGGATCTCGACAAAATCCTTAACGGCGGGATACCTGTCGGGAACATGGTTGTGGTTGCTGGCAGCTATGGGACTGGAAAGACAACGTTGGCGTTTGAATTTCTCGTCCGCGGGGCTTTGGTCGGTGAGAAAGGTCTTCTTGTGCTGACCGCTGAGCCGCCAGAGAAGATGCTTTCGAACATCCTACGGTTTGACTTCTTCGAGGAGAAGATGATCGTCGATGGGAGGATTCAAATCGTGCAGCTGGAGGACCTTGAGAAGGTCGTTGGAGGGGCACTCGAGATCGATATGTATGAGAAGGGACTGAGGCTTCTCGAATCCATTGGGGAGATAGTTGAGAAAAGCAATATCAAACGCATGGTCATCGATTCCTTCAGCAGCCTTTTCAATGACGATCCTCTTATCAGAGGAAAAGTGCTGAGAAAGCTCAGCTCTCTTTTGTATGAAAAGGAATGCACCGCGATGGTCGTCTTAGAAGGAATGGATGGAAGGGAGGGAGCCATCGCCGACGGAATTATTTTGCTGAGTAATTATGAAAGGCGAGGGGATCTGTTGAGGATCATGCAAGTCATCAAGATGAAAGGTACCGACCACTCCCGATCGAAGTATGTCGTTGATTTCACGACGTGCGGCATGCTCGCATCGCCGCTCCTCAGGGGAGGCGCGGTATGAATCACGCACTACAGGGAAAGGCAGCGGCGAAGCTCGAGGAGGCAGGTCCCAGCTCGGCACTCGCTTTTGAAGTCGATGTAGAAAAGTATTTTGATTTCATCAGCGAGGTGCTCGAGTCGTTCGTGAGCGCGAAGAAAATGAAATGTGTCTATGTTACCTCTTCAATTCCTTCTTCAACACTCATCAAAGCGCTCGAAGTACTCGGCATTGATCTCTCAAACGTCCACTTCGTCGACTGCGTTTCGAAGGCGATCTTCGGGAGTGCACCATCGTCCGACAATATTTCCTATGTTGAGAGCCCGACGATGCTCGAGAACATCGTTCTTAAAGTCAAGTATTTCTTAAGAAAAGGGGGAGGGAACCTGCTCGTCGTCGTTGACTCGGCGAATGCGTTCGCCGTATACAACGACATGCGGATCCTTTTCGAGTTCTTCCAAATCCTCCTCAACGCTGTGCGATCAAGGGGGGATTACGCGGCAGTTATTTCAATTTCAAGTCAGACGAAGCCTGAGGTCAAAGAGATGCTGGCGCTCGTGAGCGATCAGGTCATCAGTCTTTCGTGATACATATCATAATTCTTCGTAAATCAAAACCTTCAGTTCTGAAAAAAAAGGATCAGTTGAAACATTTGTGAAAATCATCGGATCGGGGAATGCTTCAGCGCGAGTTGTAATTTCTGGAGTTGTAATTTCTTACACGAAATGATCAGGATTCTTCTCCTTTAACGACTCAACAATTTTTCACAACTTTATTTATTCATTAATTTTTAATCCGATTTGCTCCCATTCTCTTCAGATTCTTTTTCGAGTTAAAAATCATTCAACTTGATAATCCTCTTTCTATTCGTCAATAATCGAATTTTTTATGAAATAAATTCGGTCTTTGTCGTATTGTCAGAATCTGACTTGATATCTAAATAGAAAGCTTTATAATCATAGACACATAAATTACTTCCAGCGTAGGCGTAGCCTATATTAGGAGGACAGAATAATGAAGAAGATATGGAAGATAAGAAGGGATTCTGAAGCGGTTTCCCCGGTCATCGCCACCATCCTCATGGTCGCCATCACCGTCGTCTTGGCGTCGGTGCTGTACGTCATGGTCATGGGGTTCGGAGGGCCGACAACCCAGACACCAACCGGCTCATTTTCTTCCGTAGAAAAAGTGTCAACAACCGAAAAGGTGAGGTTTGGTGTAATTACACCAGAAACTACATGGACCGAAATAAAAATCGTGGTAGAAAATGTAACTGCTGGCCAAAGTGATACATGGACATTCCCTACAAGCGGGACTAGTCTGACACCACCTGCCAGTCAGAATATAGACTGGATATCGGGGATATCATACGCTGATTTAGCAGGCGATGGCAAAATAAGTAGCGGAGACTATCTGACAATTACATTCTCTTCTCAAGGAGGGTCGGCGCCTTACGAGTTCAAAGTATCAATGGTGTACATCGCAACCGGTGCTGTGATTGATGACATATCGTTCACATGGCAATAGGAACAAAAACCTTTTTTTATTTATATTTAAAATTTTCTGGAATGAAATTCAATAGATTTTCACTTCTGAATCCAAAAATTGTATCATGTGGCAATTTTCAGCAAGTCAATCTCTTTCTTAAGGAGAGTGCTCTCACGTTTTATTGTGGTGTTTGTTAGGGGATTACCACCGACAGCGAAGCAATCCCTAATTTACTCTCACCTGAAATTAGGAGAACTATAATCTTGCTGATAATTTGTTTTCTCACGGTCTTTCTCCTATAAATCCAGATGCGCTATCATTTGGTCAATTGAAATGTGCAAAAGTATAATTCTAAATAAGAACCATGATTTGAATTAAGATTACATAAACGTATTTAATTCTGAACCTCTTATCATTTTTTTTAAATTAATAAATATATAGATAGATATATTTACTTAATGTGCGTTGTTCATTTTTGTAATCTCACTTAATTGCTATAGAAATTATTAATTTGAACTCCGCAAAGAAAAAAAATGTCCGATAGAGAAGATTACTATGCAACGTCGCTAACTTTCGAGCAATTAGCGATTATACCATTTAGATTTACTAAGGGAATTCTGAGTAGTGTACTCTCTTCGGGATAAACGATTTCATACCATCATTCATGATGATCTAGCGTCAATGAACTTCCTGCGGGCTCATCGTCGAATTCTCAACTTCTCTTTTTCTCGATCGCCTCGCAATCTTCGCGACACGCTTTAATTCCGGTGTGTACATGATGACCGAAGTCCCAGCAATCGTGTCACTCCATCGCTGCCTCGGATCCCCATCAATGGCAAGCCCGACCAGAACATCAAGTGGCAGAAAAATATACCAGAAGATCTTCGGCACGCTTCTAATAAAGGTTTTATGCATCGATAAATGCTCATTTTCTCTCACACAAATGACTTTTAAGTTAAGCAGGCTCTTCCCGATCGTTTTTCCATAGATTCCTTCGAGAATAGAGCTATATAAAAACCACGCGACTCCTGCCGCAACACCAGCGATGATGTCCTGATACGGAGAATTGATGAAAAATAAAAGGACTCTGATCGGAATGAAGATGATGAACGCATCGATAATCGCCGCAGCAATCCTCCTCAACCAGTGCCACCTCAAAGCACTGCTGTGCTCTAAAATATCATATCCCGTTGGCATCCCATCCACCGGTAATGCATATTGTCCGAATGTCGTTATATATTTTTGCCTGGATCAAAAAGTTCTGTGTGGGCGGATTTGCTTTGCAAAGGAAGCGAAATGCGGGGATTTGACTTAGCACAAATACCATGCGCAAAGGGATCAAATCAATTTTTCAAAGAGTGAATCGACATCATCAATAAAAACCTGGATGCCACTCAGCTCGCCCGTCTCTCTTCACATTTCTGCGCTGGGTTTATCATCATCGTGGCATTTTATTGTAAACCAAGATCGTCAATTAAATTTAACGCCTCGATTGACATTTCTCTCGTCGTTCTCAGAAGAGAGAGGCTCGTGCTCGCATGCCTTCTGGCGAAAATGGAGGGGAGGTGAAAAAACGCACATTTGCGATGCAGATCATTGTGCTCCTTGGATTCGTGAGCCTCCTCGGCGATGTTGTTTACGAAGGCGCAAGGAGCGTTACAGGCCCCTATCTCGCGCTTCTCGGTGCAAGCGCGGCGGTGGTCGGCTTCGTCTCGGGCTTCGGGGAATTTATCGGGTACGCGCTGAGACTCGTATCAGGTTACCTAGCGGACAAGACCGAACGCTACTGGATGATGACATTCATCGGTTACGGCCTCCTCATTTCAATCCCGATGCTCGCTTTCGCCGGTCGTTGGGAAATCGCTGCGATTCTTTTAATCTCGGAGAGAATGGGAAAGGCGATTAGATCGCCCTCGAGGGACGCGATTCTCTCGCACGCGACCAAGCAGGTCGGGCGGGGCTGGGGCTTCGCAATCCACGAAGCGTTGGATCAAATGGGAGCGATCATCGGGCCGCTGCTCTTTACCCTCGTTTTCCTCTTTAACGGCGGTTACGAGAACGGCTTCGCCTTAATGCTCATCCCCGTCGTTTTCATGATCGCGATTCTTTTCCTCGCGAAAAGGAAGGTACCTTCTCCAGCAAAACTCGAAAGCGAGGACGTTGAAAAATCGAACGGTGAAAAAAGACTCCCGCGGATCTTCTGGATCTACACTGCGTTCATCATACTTGCGGTTGCGGGATTCGCGAATTTTCAGCTCATCTCATATCATCTGAAGACTTCCTCGATCGTTTCGGACGCGGAGCTACCATTATTCTACGCGCTGGCGATGGGCGTCGATGGTCTCGTAGCCCTCATTATCGGAAAGTTTTATGACAGAGCTGGTATGCGTTCGCTAACGCTTATCCCATTACTCACAATCCCAATTCCTGTCCTCGCGTTCGCCACTTCTTATCCCCTCATTTTACTCGGTGTCGTCCTCTGGGGCGCGGTCATGGGGATTCACGAGACGATTATGAGGGCGGCAATCGCTGACATGTCCCCTGTGCAGCGGAGGGGCGTCGCTTACGGAATCTTTAACACTGCATATGGTGCATCTTGGCTCATCGGCGGCACGGTCATGGGCCTCCTATACGAGATTTCGATTTCCTGGCTTGTCCTCTTCGCGGTCATTGCTCAGATCGTTTCCATTCCGCTTCTTTACCTCATGAGAAAGACGCCACTTCGCAAAACTTAATCCAGTGAAATCCAGAAATTGATTTTGTTCCGTGAGGTCTCCGAGAAAAAATATATAGACGATCTTCATATATACATAGACCCTCTATATATCAATCAAGAGAAGGAGGACGACGGTGAAACTCGAGGATGAGGAGTACTGGAAATCGATGATCAATATGGCACTCACGAAGTTCCTCATACTCAGAACGCTCTATCATCAGTCATCCCATGGATATGCCATTCTAGAAAAACTCACGGAGTTCACAAGCGGTTGTTGCACACCGACCTTCGGAGCGATCTATCCGATCCTGAGGGATTTTGTTTCAGATGGGTACGCGACTGTTGAAAGTAAGACCGTCAACGGCAGAAAACGGAAGATTTACAGTCTAACGGAGAAGGGAAAGAACGCTTACGAATGCGCGCTTTCGACGTGGAGAGAAGTTATCCCTTATCTCCAGAAAGCGGTTGATGAATTAGAGGACACCTCGTCACTTCATGGTGAAAATCCAGATCAAAATCAAGGGAGGGGTGAAAAGTGTCAGAAGAGAAGAAAAGTCTCAAGGAACGGCTAGCGAAGCCGAAAAAGGGGTGCTGCGGCGTTAAGATCGTGCCAAAGGAGGAAGCGGAGAAAGGCTCGAAAAAGTGAAGTCCCACTTCTCATGGCGTGAAACTAGCGCCTCTCGGTGAGGTGAAAAGATGAGTGAAACAATCAACAGCTTAGCGCAAGCTGGCGAGTTCTTCGCGGTCATCATGATCGAACTGACGATCCTTTTCATCGGGATCACGTTTCTTGTTGGGATCATTCAGGAGTATGTTTCGGAGGAAAAGATAAAAAGGGCCCTCGGGAGCGACAGGAGAAAGGCTCTTGGATGCGTGATCGGGGCTACGTTTGGCTCTCTGACGCCATTTTGTTCGTGTTCGACTATTCCGATATTCATCGGTCTCGTAGACGCTGGCGTTCCGTTCGCGATCGCGATGTCTTTCCTCATCGCATCTCCGCTGCTAAATCCTGTCATCATTGGGTTGTTGCTCTTACTTCTCGGTTCGAGTATCACGATCCTTTATGCGATAATCGCGTTTGTCTCGGCAGTCGTCATTGGTCTTGTTCTCGATGCAATGGGATTCGAGCGCTATTTGAAATCAGTCGAGGTCGTTGGTAAAGAGGAAAGAGAGGAGGTTCTAGTACAGGCGAATGATGATTTCTGGAAAAGACATGCGCCGCGATTGAAGAGGGCTGGCACTTTTGCATGGTCTCTCTTCCTTCACATGTTCCCGTATCTTCTAATAGGCGCTGGGATCGGCGCGTTTATTTATGGATTCGTCCCGCAAGATATCATCGTTCAATATGCTGGGCCTGGCAACCCGTTTGCGATCCCTGTAGCAGCTGCGATTGGCATCCCTATGTACATTCGAGCAGAGACGATCATCCCGATCGGGTTCGTGCTCGTCGAAAAGGGTATGAGCGTCGGTACGGCGATCGCCTTAATCATTGGAGGCGCGGGGGCAAGCATTCCGGAGCTTACGATGCTCGCTGCGATTTTCAAAAAGAAATTGCTTGCCGCTTTCATCGTTGTGATACTGTGCATCGCGATATTGACAGGGTATCTCTCGGATTTCCTCATTTCGATTTGAGATTATTGCGGTAATATTGTGTGTACCAGAATTCGATCTTCGCATGCGCCATTCGTAGCAAACGAAGCGATACTTTGCAAATTTCCTTGATATGGAAACCCCTATGCAAATCGTCTTTCAATCCTCGTTTTCTGAGGTTCTATATTGAAACTAGCGATGTACCTGATGTTGCATATGCGACGGGTGTCTTTCAATCCTCGTTTTCTGAGGTTCTATATTGAAACGTACCAACAACGCCTGCGGGAAGTTTTCTTTACCAGCTTTCAATCCTCGTTTTCTGAGGTTCTATATTGAAACAGTCAGGATGAGCATGAAGCATTGTTGAAGGCTGAAGCTTTCAATCCTCGTTTTCTGAGGTTCTATATTGAAACCGCTAACCCGCCGTACATACGCCAAGAGTTGCTGGGCTTTCAATCCTCGTTTTCTGAGGTTCTATATTGAAACTCCTTCTTATAGTGTCACGTTTCGGTTTAGAGGAGGACTTTCAATCCTCGTTTTCTGAGGTTCTATATTGAAACCTCGCTATGGCCGCTCCTTTCCTTATCAAGCTGGGTATCTTTCAATCCTCGTTTTCTGAGGTTCTATATTGAAACCAAAGAGATCCGTGTGGAGGTCTTCAGAGGTTCGCCTTTCAATCCTCGTTTTCTGAGGTTCTATATTGAAACCGAACTTGATAAATTCTATCAAAATTGGTATTCGGACCTTTCAATCCTCGTTTTCTGAGGTTCTATATTGAAACCCTATTTGCATAAGACACACCGCAATATTACTATCTTTCAATCCTCGTTTTCTGAGGTTCTATATTGAAACGTACCCTTTATTATCATACTTTACTCCAGCTGGTAACCTTTCAATCCTCGTTTTCTGAGGTTCTATATTGAAACGGTGCGGGGTCATTCCGCCGTCACCCCCTCTAGCGTGCTTTCAATCCTCGTTTTCTGAGGTTCTATATTGAAACGAATACGCTGTATGTACCGATAATGAACGAGTATATTCTTTCAATCCTCGTTTTCTGAGGTTCTATATTGAAACTTGACACAACCAATTGGACAACGAGTTAAATAAGGCTTTCAATCCTCGTTTTCTGAGGTTCTATATTGAAACAAAAAAACGCAGGGATACGATGATGTTCTATCAGGCACTTTCAATCCTCGTTTTCTGAGGTTCTATATTGAAACAACCCAGCGGTGAATTATAAATTCCGAAATTTCATTCTTTCAATCCTCGTTTTCTGAGGTTCTATATTGAAACCGGCTTTATTTTACGAAATATCATAACGATTAGATTTCTTTTTCGTTGTTTAAGAGAGAAATTCGAATAGAGATACAAGTTGCTTCCTAAAATTAGCTGTTAAAAAAGGGGCTCTTTTGATCGGTTTTGTGAAGGTCTTTATAAATCCTCCACCGGAAATGAGACCTTCACATTCCGACTCGTACATTTTTTGAGTCTTGTCTAAGAATTAATAATTCCTAATTTTGTAGTCGCAACAGACCTAGCTAAACTGGATGGATTTAGGGCTAGTAAACTGCAAATCTTTAGTGTAGAGGCACGCAAATCTTTATCGGGATGAGGCGATTAATTCATGGAGTTACATGATCCCAGTCTACGTCTACGACGCTGGCCAGTGCGATCCCAAGAAGTGCACCGCGCGAAAAATGTCGAGGATGCATTTGGCAAAAACGATCAAGACAATTCGCGAAATACCCCCTGGTAGCATCGTCCTCAACCCATTGGCAGAGAAAGCTTTGTCTGTGGAGGATAGAGAGAGAGCGCTTAAGAAGGGCATCGTCGTCATGGATATCTCCTGGGAACACATCGACCTATTCCCGAAGATCAGGAAGGACGTCGAACACCGTGCACTCCCCTATCTCCTTGCAGCCAATCCAGTCAACTGGGGGAAGCCGACGAAATTGAGCAGTGTGGAGGCAGTCGCCGCAGCGCTTTTTATACTGGGGTTCCCTGATGAGGCAAAAAAAGTACTCTCCAAGTTTTCCTGGGGTGATAATTTCCTCGCGCTCAACCGAGAGCCTCTTGAACGCTACGCTCGCGCGAGTAGCAGTGCCGAAGTTGTTGACATCCAGAAGGAATATTGTGAAAAGGAATAGCAAAATGCCAGAGTTTTCCTCCTTATTATCTTGAGAGATGTTGATTCACTTACTCATTTCATCTTATTATTCAACTTTGGTTGTTGACTAAACTTGTTTATTTAGAAAGCTCTTATATCCCTTCGCTCTTCGCAAGGACTGCACAGCCGATCCGTCCGCCCAAGGGAGGGATTTTTTGCCGGTCGAGTACACGAATGAAGATCTTATCGCCAGGTGGGAGGAATTCTTCGAGACGACAGAGTACAGACTGAAGGTCAAAGAAGTCTCGGACATGTACCCTGAGTTGAGAAGCGTCCTCGTCTCATATTCTGACATTGACCAGTTCGATCCTGACATCGCTGACTATTTGCTCCAACACCCGCACAAAACGCTCTGGACTGGAGAACAGGCTATTAAAAAGATGACCCCACCTGGCAGGGAGGGCGTTGATATTCATCTGAGGATCATCGGTCTTCCGAGGGACAGCAGGATCGAGATCAGGAAGCTCCGCAGCAAGCACCTCGGGAAGCTCATTTCTGTCGAAGGTCTCGTAAGGAAGGCGACAGAAGTCCGCCCTAAAATCACGAGTGCACTTTTCCAATGCATGCGCTGTAATCAGGTTATTAGGGAACCGCAAGAAGGTCTTTATTTTAAGGAACCGCTCGAATGCTATAAGGAACAGGGAGGATGCGGTCGGACCGCGAGCACAACAAAGTTCAAGTTGTTGACGGAAGAGTCGCATTATGTTGACACCCAGAAGATTGAGATACAGGAGAGTCCAGAAGGTCTGAGGGGGGGCGCTCAGCCGGAAAGGCTCATCGGCTATCTCGAAGACGACATCGCTGGCAAAATATCTCCAGGCGACAGGGTCATTCTCAACGGCGTGTTGCGATCCGTGCAAAAAGGCGCTCAGATCAAGTCTACGCTCTTCGACATCAATCTTGACATTAACTCCGTGGAATTTCAGCAACACGAATACGAGGAGATCACGATTAGCGAGGAGGACGAGCAAGAAATTATACGGCAGGCGAGGAGCCCCGATATTTTTGAGAAGATCGTTAAATCGATCTCACCAGCGATCTATGGCTATGAAATTGAGAAGGAGGCGATCGCCCTCCAGCTTTTTGGCGGTGTGCCGAAACAACTCGAGGACGGCACGAGGGTCAGGGGCGATATCCACATCCTCCTCGTCGGCGATCCTGGTGTTGCGAAGTGCGTGACCTATGAGACTGAAATTACATTGAGCGATGGGACGAGGAGAAAGATCGGGGATGTCGTAGAGGAAGTACTAGCAAGAACGAATCCAGTGGAAATCGATGATGGGGTCTACGCTGAGACAGATTTGGCGGTTCTCACATTTTCGCATCGCGGGGTCATCGAGGAAGGAAAGGCAGTCAGAGTATGGAAGCGGCAGTCGCCAGATTACCTCCTTCGTGTGACGACCGCTAGCGGCAAGACGTTAACCGCGACCCCAACCCACCCACTCTTCGTACAGAACGGCCCGCGGGTGCAGCCACGTAGCATCATAAAACTTGATGTCGGGAGGTACATCGCAGTTGCAGAGGGGCGGGGGAAAATAGGACCTGATGAATCAATTGGCTATGCGAGGGGGCTTTCTTGGGATCAAATTGTGTCTATTGAAAAGATCAAGGCTGAGGACGAATGGGTCTATGATATTGAGGTCGAGGGGACGCACAACTTCATTGCGAACGGCATCATTTCGCATAACAGCCAGTTGCTGCGCTACATGTCCGAGCTCGCCCCCCGGGGTATTTACGCGTCGGGAAAGGGGTCGTCTGCAGCCGGGTTGACAGCTGCAGCAGTCAAGGACGAATTCGGCGAGGGCCGTTGGACTTTGGAGGCTGGAGCCCTCGTCCTCGCTGACAAAGGAATTGCGGCGATCGATGAGCTCGATAAGATGGAAGAGCATGACCGGAGTGCGATGCACGAGGCAATGGAAAGTCAAACGGTGACGGTCGCAAAGGCGGGGATCACGGCGAGGTTGCAGTGCCGATGCGCAATTCTCGGCGCAGCTAACCCAAAATACGGCCGATTTGAGGAGCACAATTACATTGCCGACCAGATTAACCTCCCGCCTGCTCTTTTGTCGAGGTTTGATCTCATTTTCGCGATGACCGATAAGCCAGATGCAGACCTCGATGCGAAGATTGCCAATCACATACTGAAAGCGCACCGGTGGGGTGAGATCAGGAAATATAAAGACCTGAGCGAGATTAAAGAGATTAAGATCAATCAGATCATGGCTGATAGCCAGGAGCTCACGCCAGTCTTTTCGAGGGATTTCTTCAGGAAGTACATCGCGTACTCGAAGCGCTTCGTACCAGTGCTGACGGATGAGGCTATGAAAATCATCCACGACTACTACCTCCAGATCAGGAAGCAGGGGGAGGGCGAGGGTGCCTCAGTCCCTATCACCGCGAGACAGCTCGAGGCCTTCATCCGCCTTTCCGAGGCGAGTGCGCGCGCGAGGCTGAGCCCCCTCGTCACTGCGGAGGATGCACACCGCGCTGTGAGGATCGTTGAGTACTACTTAAGAAAGATTGCCGGAGAAGCGGGGAGACTGGACATTGATATAATCACGACGGGCACGAGCAAGTCGCAGCGCGAGCAGATCGGTGTGCTGAGGAAGCTGATTTCCGATCTCTCGGATCCGAGAAAAGGAGTCCCTGTTGAAACGCTCGTCGAGGCCGCGGATAGGGAGGGGATACCCGAGGACAGGGTGAGACTCCTTTTGAAACGATTGAGCACGGCTGGCGAGATCTATTCGCCTTCACCAGGCTACTATAAGCTGGCGTCGGAGGAATGAGTTGATCACAGCGCGCGTCTACCGGAGGGGAGAGGAAATCGTCGTCGCAGCATGTGATAAAGACCTCCTCGGAAAAATGTTCAGAGAGGGGGAACTGCACATTGAGGTAGTCAAGGACTTCTACGAAGGCGAAGATGTAGACGAGGAGACGCTGGTCAATAGGCTTTCAATCGCGACGATCGCCAATCTCGTCGGGGAGTTGACGGTGGGGATCGCAATCAGGCATAACTTTATCAATGAAGAGTGCGTGCTAAGGATTGCCGGCGTCCCACACGCACAGATGGTGAGAATCTAGAATGTTCTGCGTCAAGTGCGGCCGTGAAGGCCCTACATACGAAAATCTATGCGCCTCATGCTTCATCGCCAAGACGCGCTTCTCGGATATCCCAGATCACGTCGATTTAGTACAATGTGCACTCTGCGGTGAATTTTTGTTCGATAGGAACTGGAAGGACTACGCCTCGATCGAAGACGCCGCTGAAGCAATTGCGCTCCAATCGATTAATCTTCGCAAGGGCGCTTGGGTTGAAGATGCCGCTGTCACCATCAGTCAGAGAGACGAGAGGAATTACAATTTGGCGATTGATCTTACTATCAGATTCGAAAACCTCGTCAAGAATGAACGGCTGGAGACGACAGTGCGCGTCAAGAAGGGGTTGTGCCAGCGCTGCAGCAGGATTAAAGGATCATATTATGAATCGATCATCCAGATCAGGACAAGGGGCCGGGCATTCCCCCCGAAAGAAAAGGAATCGTTGCTATCTGAGATCGAAGCGCTCGTCGAAACAGCTTCGAGGAAAAGCAGGGACGCATTTATTTCGAAGGTCAAAGAGGAACAGGGCGGCTTTGATGTTTACTTGTCCTCATCATCCCTCGGCAAATCCGTCTCAAGGGAAATCTCGAGACTACACGGGGCAGAGTTCAAAGAGTCCGCTAAGCTCGTCGGCCAGAAAGATGGAAAGAATATTAAGCGGGTGACCTACCTCGTCCGGCTCCCTTCATATCGAATCGGTGATGTCATTCGTTACAACGGCAGGATGTACTATGTCGAAGGGATCGGCGTGCATGGAGCGAGATTGGTCGACCTCGAGACTCATGAACCGATGATGTTCGGTAGTGGCGAATTGGAATCTGCACCAGTGGTCGTAGGTCGCGAGGAGATTTCGGAGACGGTCGTGTTGAGGGAAGAGAAGAAGGAAATCGAGGTCCTCGACCCCACAACGATGAAGCCCGTCGTCGTCAAGAAACCGCATTCTTATACCGTAAAAGAAAGGAAAGTGAAAGTCGTCGTCCATGAAAACCAGGTCTTTCTAATTCCGCATGTGCATGAAAGATCACGTGGAGAATGAAGGATCGAGTCTCATTCCTCAATGAAGGCATCCTTGGATTTCTCAATGAGGGCTTTCAGCTCCTCTACAGCCTTCTCTACTTCCTCCTTCTCCCCCTTAACTATCACCCTATTCCCCCTCTCTCGCCACTGCTCATCAGGTAGTGAGGCTATTTTCACCCTGTATTTCTTGACGATCTGGTTGAAGAGGGGCTCCATCGTCGTTTCGCCCCTCCATGCCCTGATCTCCATTGTGTAGAGGTTCTCGCCCTCAATTCTCGAGAGGATATATGTTTCAAACATCGGGATCATTTCTCTCGGGAATCCTGGCAAACAGAATATTGTCATTTTCCCCTTTTTCGCCTCGATCCCGCATGCCGCCCCAGTGATGTTCTTAAGCGCAATCGTGCCCTTGGGAATCGTGGCCATTCTCAGCGCCTCGTCGGTCAGAACTGGCTTTTTTCCGTACATTCTTTCGACTGCTTCGCTCAGCCAACCGACAGCTTCCTGGTGGATCTCAAGGTCAACGCCGAGGAAATCGGCGAGGGCGTACCGCGTCACGTCATCGAGTGTCGGGCCGAGGCCACCTGTCATAATGACTAAGTCAACACCCCTCCGCTCGGCAAATCGTAGTACATCCGTGATTTCTTGTTTATCGTCCCTGAGGATCGTGATCATATTGATCGAAGCATTCTTCTCCCTGACGAGCTGTATCATCTGTGTTGGATAGGGATTTATTTCCCCGGTGAGAAGCTCATCGCCGATGTGAATGATCTCGATTTTCATCCGATCTCCTCCGTCACGCTGCCATTTCTCTCCTAGAGAAAATTATGAACGCGAGGAGTAATGAAATGACGCTGTACGCAATCGCAACGAGAATCGCTGTCGTCACCTCAGGGTAATAGTTCGCGATTTCAAAGACGCCGCCACCAGGCAAGTTTATCGTTTGAACGAAGTCCTTTGGATAGGGCGTCTCCATAATGTAGTTGATCACGCCAGAAGCAAAACTTATGGAAAAGTCTGGCTTGACCTTTGCGAACGTCAGAATCCCGTCTGCGATGAGGAGGATCGGGAAGAAGAGGGCGAAGGTGAGAACGAGCGCTCCAGTCGAACCCTTCATGACAGCGCTGATGAGGTATGCGACTGAGACGGCCGCAATCGCGAAGAGAATCGCGAGGCCGAATGATGACGCTGTTAGTTCAGAAAGGCTACCTCTGACCGCGAATACAAGAACAGAGGAAACGCCGTAAAAAATCCCTAATGCCGCGGAAATGATGCCAACAGACGCGAGGAACTTCCCTGCAAAGAGGACACTTCTTTTCACGGGGTTGGGGAAGATGAGGTACCCCGTTCTGTTCTGGAATTCTGACACGAGGGAATCGCTTGCCAGCAATGTCGTCCCGACGATGATCAAAAACCAGACCCATTGAACAAAGAGCTGTGAGAATTCCGCGGGGTCATCGGGATAATCCCTTCCTAGTGCAGGAGGGACGACCATGATGAGTGCGATCATGAGGAATTCAAGAACAAAAATTCCAAGGAGGCGCCTGCTCCTTAGATACTTGAGGAATTCGTACCGGGTGACAGTCATCATCTGGCTGAAGTCTGATGGGATATTGCTATCGACGGTCATCTCCTCACCTCGAATCCTTGATCAACGACATATAAAGTGACTCCAGTGCGACCCCTATCTCCCTAAAGCTCACGACCCTGAGGCCTAATGCCTGGATGTCGGTCAACAGCTTTGCCTGCATCTGCTCATCACCGTCGAAGGTGATTTTGAGCTGTCGGTCTCCCTGAGGATCTGCCGAAATGACACCATCAAAGTGAGAGATACGGTCGACCATGTAGCCATCCAATGGCTGTAGTACCCGCACTTCGAGGTCCTTCACGCGCGTCTTGCGTGTCAGCGAGTCGACGGTATCATGTAGCAAGAGTTTCCCCCGGTCGATAAGGGCAACGCTTTCGCACACCTCTTGGACTTCGTTGAGGAGGTGTGAACTCATGAAGATCGTGTAGTCGCCCTTCTTCAGCTCCTTGAGGATATTCCTGACCTCAACCATTCCTCTAGGGTCGAGTCCCGACGTCGGCTCATCGAGGATAAGGACAGTGGGCTCGTGCAGGAGTGCCTGCGCGATCGCGAGGCGCTGTTTCATTCCTTTTGAAAACTTACCGATCCTTTTATTCGCCCATTCCGAGAGCTTGACGACTTCGAGGACCTCCTTGCTTCTCCTCTCAATCTCGTTCTTGGACATCCCTCTCAGGGTGCCGAGGTAACTCAAGGTCTCAATAGGCGTTAGGTAGGGATAGAACTCAGGTGTCTCGACGACAGCACCGACACCAGCGAGCGCCTTCTTTGGGTCCTTCGTCACATCGATCCCGTTGAGAAAGGCACGGCCTGATGTGGCTGAAAGCATGCTTGTCAGAATTTTGATCGTCGTCGTCTTCCCGGCACCGTTAGGGCCGAGGAAGCCAAGGAACGATTTCTTCTTGACCGTGAGGTTCAGCGTATCAACTGCTTTGAAGCCATTAAATTCCTTCGTCAAGTTTTCAATTACAATGGGCGCATCCATATGAATGACCTACTGATTTGAGTGAACCGTTGAACGAAGGAGTTACGATATTAAATTTTTGGTAGCGCAGACAAAACATTATTTCCAAATGCCCCAATACATTTTGTGTGGTATGATGATCTCCTCCCATCTGATTGAAGAAGTTGTTGTGGATCTTTTGCGAAGGGCCTCAATGACGATTCCCAGTGACGTCCTCCGCGCGCTAGAGAACTCAATTGAATCTGAGGTCTCTGATGTTGCGAGGGTCCAGTTACAGACGATCCTCGAGAACGTCAAAACGGCGTCGGCATGTTCGATTCCTTTGTGCCAGGATACTGGGATCCCCCTCTTCTTTGTCAGAGGTGAGTGTACCCCGGAGGTGATGGAAGGGATCAAAGCCGGAGTGAGGAGGGCAACGGAAGAGATCCCGCTACGGCCAAACGTCGTCCACCCGATCACACGAAAGAATCCTGGAAATAATATCGGCGAACGGATGCCCTACGTCCATTTCTCACCAGGGGAGGAAGATTACTTCGAAATCACGGTTATGCCGAAGGGAGCCGGATCTGAGAACATGAGCGCGCTGAAAATGCTCAACCCCTCAGACGGTCTGGAGGGGATCAAGGCATTCATTCTGGAAACGATTGTTGGCGCCGGCGGGAAGCCGTGCCCGCCTGTTATTGTGGGCGTCGGCATCGGCGGGTCTTCTGATATTGCTATGACGTTGGCAAAGGAAGCACTTCTTGTTTCCCTCGAAGAAGAGAATCCTGACCCCGATCTCTCTGCGCTGGAACGGGAGATTCATTCAGCGCTCAACCAGACGGGTATAGGGCCGATGGGGCTCGGTGGACGAACGACAGTCCTCGGTGTCAAGATTAAAACGGCGTACTGCCACACAGCGAGTCTACCAGTTGCGATTAATCTGCAATGCTGGGCGGCGCGAAGGGCAACGGCGAGAGTCTTTGAGGACGGGACAGTCATTTACCTGCCTGGGGGGTCACAATGATCCTCACAACCCCTCTCTCAGAAAAAGTCATCAGGTCGCTCAGGGCTGGTGACACGGTTAGGCTCAGCGGCATCATTTACACGGGCAGAGACGAGATGCATCGTCGGGCACTCGAAATGCACGAACGCGGGGAAACGCTCCCTGTTGATTTGAGAGATGCAGCAGTGTTCCACTGCGGGCCGATCGTGAAGAAGGAGGGAAACGATTGGAAGGTGCTGGCCGCCGGCCCGACGACAAGTGCAAGGATGAATGGACTCGAACCCAAGTTCATCGAGGTCTTCGGTGTGAGAGCGATCATTGGGAAGGGCGGGATGTCAAGGCAAACCGCAGAAGCGATGAGGCGTTATGGATGTGTTTACCTCGCTTTCACTGGCGGTGCTGCTGTTATAGCAGCGAAGAGAATCGATAGAGTTGTCGGTGTCGAATGGCTTGATTTGGGAATGCCTGAGGCACTTTGGGTATTCGAAGTAAAGGATTTCGGTCCGCTCATCGTCGGAATCGATGCAAATGGCGAGAGCCTTTATGATGAGGTGGATAGGCGGGTGAAAGAAAATCTTCCCGCGGTGCGGCAAAGCTTAGGCTTGAAGAAGTGACGGGGTGTCAGTCGGTTTTTTCATGAAATTTTGAGTGATGATCCTGGGTTCACTATTTCCCTTCATCAGTCTTCTTTTCTTCTTGCTCTTCGACTTCCGGCTCTCCGCGCGCCAGCAGTTCAGGGTTCTCGATAGTCTTGAAGCGGATGAAAAGGGATATGATCAGCAGGACGATCGCGACGGAAAGGGCGACGACCATCAGGGAATGCGGGAGATCGAACCCCGGAATGAATCCACCGTTTCCCTGGGGTAGCTCTTTCTCAAGGGAAAGATCGTAGCGCTTTTCTTCAAACGGCGAGAGGGTGATCTGAACCGTCCTCTCTTGGTATCCCTGTTTTCTGAATATAAGGGAGTATGTTCCAGATGGAACGTTTGAAAATGTGTAATTGCCATTTGCATCTGTTGTCGTAGAAGCCGAATAACTCTGCGATTGCAGGATGACTTGTACGCCAGCAACTGGTCCTTCCCCAAAATAGACTCGACCGTAGAGCTTCGCGGGTTGCTCGAGTAGTGTGAAATTGAGAACGGTCTTTTTTCCCCGAAGAATGACGACAGGCTCATTGTAATATGAAGTCCAGTATCCTTGCTTTTCTGCATAGGCGACATAGATCCCCGGTGCAACCCTGTTAATAGTGTATTCGCCAAGCGGGCCCATAGACACAGCCGAATAGTTGTTTTTTGAACTCTTCAGATGAATAGTAGCTCCCTGTACCGGCGCTGTACCATTTGTGACGTGGCCCGTCAGCGTTCCGAGGATTTCAGACATCGTAAAATTGAGAACTGGAATGTGTGAGGGATCGACGATGACGTTGTGATAGGTGATATTCGCTGTGTAGTTCGTTAAGGAGGCTGTGATGTTGTACGTGCCAGAAGGAAGCGATAGGTTGTATTCGCCAGAGGTGTTAGAAATGGAAAAGAACACGGAGTTTGTCGTCGTGTTGACCGCGGTGACGTTGACCCCCGCAAGTGGCGAGCCCGTATCGTCGAAAACAAACCCTCTGATGTGGTAATTATCCTCTTGCGCGAGAGAACTGATAGAGGCAGGTAGCAAGAGAATGGAAGTCATGGCAGCGATGAGTAGAAAGGCAGAAAAGGTTCTCATGTCAGGCGTACTATAGACTGCTGAGAATAAATTAATTGCGAAACATGAAATTCGTTGGATAATTTGTGGTGATCCCTGAGGGAATGTGTCCTCTTCCCTATGGAACCCCTCTTCGTAAATTAGTAATATGAGAACGATCAATGAATTTTGATTTCAGTTCGGAGAGATAGGTTGATGATCGAACGAGTTACGCGGTGCTACACGAAAGAGGAAGTACTCGCTCTCATGGATCCGCTGATCGCGGAATGGTTCAACGGTAAATTTGAGGATCTGACTGAGCCGCAATCTTATGCGATCCCCCTCATTCACCGGAGGGAGAACGTTCTTGTATCCTCACCAACGGGCTCAGGGAAAACACTGACCGCCTTTCTGGCAATCATTAATGAGCTGGTCAGCTACTCAAAAAAGGGAAAGCTGGAAGACAGGGTATATGCGGTCTATGTATCCCCATTGAAAGCCCTCGCGAACGACATCAACAGAAATCTCGAGGAACCGCTGAGGGAGATGAAAGCTCTCGCAGAGAAAAAGGGCCTGGAATTCCCAGATATCAGGGTTGGCGTGCGGTCCGGTGACACCTCGTCCTATGAGAGGCAGAGAATGCTGAGAAGGCCGCCGCACATCTTCATCACTACTCCAGAGTCGCTTGCACTGGTTCTAGCAGCCCCGAAGTTTCGGGAGCGGTTTTCGGAAGTGGAATATGTGATCGTAGACGAGGTTCACGAGCTCTGCGACTCGAAGAGGGGCGTGATGCTCTCCCTAACGCTCGAAAGGCTCCAGGCGTATTGCGAAAGGCGATTCGTGAGAATCGGTCTGTCGGCAACCCTCGCCCCAATCGAGGAGATCGCTGCATTCCTTGCAGGTTTTGAGGATGGGAAGCAGAGGCCAATCAAGATTGTTGAGGTACGAAGCCAGAAGAACCTTGACTTGAAGGTCCTCTGCCCAACAGAGGACATGACTGCCTTACCCTACGAAATCGTCAATTCGAAAATGTACGACATGCTGAAGGATCTCATAGAGAAGCACACGACGACACTCATTTTCACCAACACAAGATCTGGAACGGAAAACGTCGTGTACAAGCTGAAAGAGAGGGGCGTTGAGGCAATCGAGGCACACCACGGGAGTCTGAGCAAGGAGACAAGACTCGATGTCGAGGAGCGGCTGAAGAAGGGCGAATTGAGATGCGTCGTCTCATCGACGTCCCTTGAGCTAGGTATTGACATCGGGTCGATTGATCTCGTTTGCCAGATCGGCTCGCCCAAGTCGGTGGCGAAAGCGCTCCAGCGAATAGGGAGAAGCGGTCACGGCTATAGGCAGACCTCAAAGGGCCGGCTCATCGTCTTCGACAACGATGATCTCGTTGAATGTGCCGTGCTCTCGAGGGCTGTTAAGAGGAATCAGATCGACAGGGTGAGCATTCCTGAGAACTGTCTCGATGTGCTGGCACAGACGATTGTTGGTATGTCGATCGAGAAGCGATGGGATGTAAAGGATGCGCTGGGGATCATTCGTCGCTCATACTGCTACAGAAATCTAAAGGAGGAGCAGTTTTACGACGTACTCCGCTACCTCGGGAGCAAGGATGAGTTTGAGGGTGTTTACTCCAAGATTTGGTACGACGAGGTGGAAGGGCGCTTTGGCAGGAAGCGGGGAGCGAGGATGATCTACTCGCTCAATCTTGGGACGATCCCGGAGGAAGCGAATTATACCGTTTATACAGAAAAAGGAGGACAAGTGGGCGACGTATCTGAAAAGTTCGTCGAACGTCTCACGCCGAAGGACATCTTCGTGCTCGGCGGAAGAACCTATGAGTATGTCAGGACAAAGGGCATGAGGGTTTTTGTCAAGACGGCGACGGGAAGGAAACCGACAGTTCCTTCGTGGACAGGTGAGATGTTACCAAGGAGCTTCGACCTCTCCATCGAGATTGCACGCTTCCGCAGGGAGATGGCGGCGAAGCTCAAAGAAGACGAGGAAAAAACGATCAGGTGGCTTGTCGCTGATTTCAATATCGATTACGGGTCTGCCAGATCGATCATCAGTTACTTCAAAGAGCAACAGGCAGCCTGTGGCATAATACCGAATGATCGCGTGCTCGTGGTCGAAGGTTACAGGGACATGGCTGGCAACTACAGTATCGTCTTCCACTTCCCCTTTGGCAGGCGCGTTAACGACGCTCTTTCCCGCGCATACGCGTTCCAACTTACGAAGTCTCTCAACTGCAATGTCAGCGTGTCTGTAACAGACGATGCATTCTTATTGAACATGCCAAAGCGAGTCGATCTTGACGGGATTGAGAAGATTGTGTCGAGTAACGACCTTGAAAATATTCTCCGGCGCGCCGTCAGGGACTCTGAGATATTCAAACAGCGGTTTCGCCACACGGCCGCAAGGAGCTTCATGATTCTCAGGAATTATAAGGGGAGAGAAGTCTCCGTCAATAGGCAACAGCTTCGCTCGGGCTATCTCCTTGACGCACTTGGTAATATAGAGAAGATGCCGATCATTGAGGAGACTTATAGGGAAATCCTCAACGATGTCATGGACCTCCAAAATGCAAAGCTCGTATTGTCCTTGATTGAAAAAGGGGAGATCGCCGTCAAGGCAATTGACTACTCCTCAACCCCCTCGCCGTTTGCCCACGGCGTAATCCTTGCTGGTATCTCTGACATCGTGTTGATGGAGGACCGTAGCTCCCTGCTGAAGGAACTCCATCGCAAGATTCTCTCTAAAGTTCTCGTCGCTGAGCTATCAGAATTTGAGTTCGATTCGGAACGAGTCGCTGCCTACTTTAGAAAGAAGCTCGGAACGATCGAGAAAAAGGAGGATATCCTTAATTTGCTCAGGCTCGCAGGGCCGATGAGAATTTTCAAAGAGCGAGCGCGGAGTATCTATCCCTACGCTTCGAAAGACAGAAAGACCGTTGAGAAGTGGGCAGAGGAGCTTCTCGAAGAGATGAAGATTGCATCGGTCTTCATTGATGACTTTTACTTCGTCGCAAGTGATGATCTCAATACATTCGCGACTGTGTTCAGCAAAGAACGATCGCTCGGCGATCTCGAGCGAAGAGTTCTTGACGCGCTCGGTGAAGAAAAAACGCAGGCACAGATTGCGCAAACCATCGGAATTGACCTTGAAAAGGTGAGCAGGGTCATCCATGTTCTGGAATCAACCCAACTCGTCGGAAGAGTTGCGCATAGGGGCGGCCAGTGGTTCTTTAAGCGCCGGGACATCACAAAGAGACCGTACGATGATTCCCTGCAGATCGCCGTACGCAAATTCCTTGCCTCAAACGGTCCAGCGACGGTCGAAGAGATTGCATATGCATTGATGCAAGCGGAGGAAAAGGTTCTAGACTCAGTCGAATCACTCGTCAACGAGGGTGTCCTCGTCAAGGGTAAATTCATCGTCTCGGAGAAGCCACAGTACATGCTTCGTGTCGACTATCTTAGGTTGCGGAGCGAAAGCCTTGTGGCTTTTGATTCGAGGACGGTCGAATCCTATCGCAGGTGGAAGCTCGATGGCCCCTTCAATTCGATCGAAGAATGCCTCCGCTTCCTCGGAGGGGTAGGTGACCCCCTCGATGTCTTCTATCGTGTGCCAGGGTTTACGATGGAAGAATGGGAGTGCTTAAGAAAGTCTGGTAGGATACTCCTCGGGCGTTTCCATAGGGGGCGCGTGAGGTATGTTTTATCGGATGATGCGCCGCTCTATGTGTCTGCTTACAGCACATCCGCGATCGGGCGGTGGGAAATCGAGATACTTGATCTCATCAGGCGCCACGGCAGCCTCAGTTTCAGGCAACTTGCCTCCCTCGTGAACATGACGAAAGAGCAGCTGAGAACGGTTCTCGAGAGGCTCGACAGGAATCTTTTGATCATTAGGCTCTACGACGAAAACGAAAATCTTTCGAGGGAGAACTTTTACGGCTGCCTCAATGTTCCACCATACGAAGGTGATGCGAAGGAGGAAATTGTTAGGCGATTCGTCAGAGCCTATGGCCCGGTTTCGTTGCAAGCAGTCCTGGGTTATACTGGCTTTTCGCCAGGAGAAATCGAGGCGATCCTTGATAGGGAGGAAATAGCGAGGATTAATGTGGGCGAATCGCAGGTGGAGATGTTCATCTTCGCCGACGAGCTCGATAAGCTCGAATGCTTCACTGGCTCCGTGAAAGAGACTCGTATAAGATCACTCCACGATCCTGTGGTTCAACCTCTTTGGACCGAGATCGCTTCGAGGTACGGCGATAAGTGGGTCTATCCAGTGATGCGCGATGGCACCTTGATCGGAGCGGTCGAAGAGTGGAGAATGAGCGGGTGCATTGAAATTAGGGCGATCGATCTTGATGACCATGGCGTACTCGATGAGGTTTTGAACGCGATCGATGACATGATGGTCTTTTACCGGCAATTGGGCTACGATATTGTAAGGGTAAAAGAAGCACTTGGCGCACAAGTTGAAGAACTTTCCGATGAGCTCATCGCGAAGTTCCACGATGCTGGATACCACCGGATAGGAAGGTCCCTCATCAAGGGAAACTTTGTTCCGCAAGTCTACGCATGGGAACAGGTTCTCCAATACATCTTCTCGAGGCAGTCGATTTATCCGCAAAATAACTTTGAGAACGTACTCGTGGCGGTGAAGAAGACAGGTGGGTTCAGGGCCGATCCGCCCGCGTATCTCAGGAGTAAGGTGAGGGTCCCATTAAAAAAACTCCTTGAACAAGGGATGCTTGTTCGAGCACAAGTGATCCCCTCTTTCATGACCTACACGACCGTTGAATTCGCCTCACTTTGCCGAAAGGCAAGGAACGGCGAAATAACGGACGACATGAAACTCCTCCTCCGTGTCATCAGCGATTATTATTCGATTTCAAGAGAGGAGTTATTTACGGCGTCACCGCTAGGCTATGGGAGGACGCACGCGGCGCTCAAGAAACTCGTGGAGATCTCAGCAGTATATTTTGACGGGAAGAGGCGGATATCGGTCGTGCCAGACATCGACCTCACTGTGGACGAAGCGCGCACTAGACTCGTTGAACATCTCTTTGAGAACTACGGCATCTTCAGCGCAGAAAACCTCGCGAGGATGCTCGACTTCATCATGCCTATGAGGGATTTGAGAAGGCTGCTTGCAAACCTTGAGAGAGAAGGTCTCCTCGCCAAGGGATATTTCATCAGCGACGATGAAACACTTTATTGGATATTGAATAATGATCTACCATTGAAAGAGATCGAATATGAGGACGGGTTTGTCCTCACGACCGACGACAACCTCTACTTCTATCTACAGCCTTGGTTGAAGAAAGAGGCTGGGCAGCGCGCTGAAGCGATCTTTAAAGGGCCTCGTTTGATCGGCAGTTTCAAAGCCCATCGCCTTGGCACCGATCTTTACCTCGATGAATTCCATGGTGGTCAGGAGGCGAAGAGGATACTCAACGCCCATTTGCGGATCAATAACTTCACGCTTAGGAAGAGCAGGGAGGAAAAGATCCCTGACTGGGAAGTCCAGGAGTTTTACGAGAAAACCCATCCAGGTGAAGTCTAATTCATTCCTTTCTGCTCAAGATGAGTTCGGCAACTTTCTTTCCTGACAGGAGCATACCGCCGAAGATCGGGCCCATCCTAGGCGCACCCATTACAGCGTTGCACGCCATACCAGTGACGTAAAGGTTCGGGAATACCTCGACGGTGTTCTCGACGGTCATCTTTTCGCCGACCTCTGCCCACATACTCTTCTCGCCCTCGATCCTGCCTGATGGCGTGCGCAGTTTTCCTGCTTTTTGTTGCACAATCTTACAGATCTCCGCCGCATGACCTGTCGCGTCGATCACGTATTTTGCCCTCACGCTTACTGGGTCGACATGAAGGTTCGCAATATCCACAGCACTCCAGTTTATGACAACTCCAGTCACCTTAGAGTCCCTGATCATTACGTCCTCGACTGTAATCGCGTTAAAGAGTCGAGCACCTGCATCGATTGCTGCAGCAATCATTTTGGCTGATGATTCGACTGAATCCGCTGTGTAGTAGCCGTTACCTTCGTTTCTTAGCCTGACTCCTATCTCCTCGAGAAGGAACTTCGATTCCTCCTGCACGACGATGACCGGGAAAGTCATTCCGCCCCCCCACATGCCACCACCGGGCGAGAGACGCCTTTCGAAAATAACAACCCGTTTTCCTCCCCTTGCTAGGTATCTCGCCGCAGTGAGGGACGACGGACCAGCACCCGCAATAACAACGTCCACATCGAGGTTTTCGATAAACTCTCTCGAAAACCGTTCGACGATATTTCTCGTAATTATAACCTCGTCAATTGGCATGAGACGACACCCGTCCGATTTAGAGTTGTTCATGAAACAACAATCTTCCTTTATGAATTTGTTGTTTGAAATAAGAACAACTTCGGAAACTGGAGGCCATACTGTCCACTTACACAAATCTGAGAGCCTCTCGGCCATGAAAATCACCGCATACCCGCTGGTAACATCAGAGCACAGAATTGCGTACAATCAATGATTTTTCGTTGAGTAAGCCGAATTCGGGCTCGTGATCTGCTCCCAAATCAGCCTTTTGGACCATGTTTCAATCCATAGACGCTGGTGGAGAATCAACTTACTAAATCCCAGATCATAAGGCTTGCGCCCAGCTAACCTTCTGTCTATCTTTCGAGAGAGTCGAAAGGGAAATTATAAAATCTTTAATATCGTTAAAATATCACGGGCCTATATGAAGATCCCATGTGAGCTGATTGTTTGGTATGTGCTGCCTTCGATACGCAGAGAACTGGCAAGGGAACTCGTCGAAAAGCACGGGATGACGCAAGCCGAGGTCGCCCGCCGTTTCGGGGTAACCGATGCCGCGATCTCACAGTATTTGAAATCAAAGCGCGGTACGAGCAGGGAGATCGAGACAAGTGAAAAGTACGAGGAATTTAAGAGAGAGGTAGAGCGAGCAGCCATGAGGATCCTAAATGGATCGGACATTGTGACAGAGACTTGCAGAATTTGCGAAATGGTCAAGAAGTGCGGTATGCTCGTTTCGATTTACGAAAGCTATACGGGTGTCAGAGCGCCTCAATGCATCTGCCCCCGCGTGGATTGACTAACTCTCTCATCAATGAAAGTTAACCCCGTATTGCTTTTCGCCTCTGAGAGATAGATAAACTCCTGAGCGTAACCAGCGTAGACACCAAAATACGATCGGCAGAATTTGCTAACTTTTTTATAATTTCCTTCAACACCATAGTGTTTTCTCACGGCCCTTGCAATCCTGACATCGATCGGAAAAGCCTCTAGTTGATCGAGAGAAAAGAGCGCGATGCAATCTGCGACCTTGTCTCCGACCCCCTCAAATTTCTTTAGTGTTCGGACGCAATCCTCGTATTCCATTTCCCTGAGCTCATCAAAATTGATGCTGCCGTCATAGACACGCCTGGCAAATTGGACGAACCTATTGCAACGAAAACCGAGACCGCAACGATGTACAGCCGTCTCATCTCCCACGATGCTCTCTGGTGTGGGGAAAGAATAATGGTAGCTGTCGATCCTCTTTCCAAAGGCCATGCACAGGTTTTCAATCATCTTCTCAATGCGCGGAATGTTTGCGTAGGTAGCAAGCACGAAAGATGCGGAACACTCCCAGGGGTCTTGCCTGATCAGTCTCAATCCTCTGTATCGTTTAACGAGATTTGAGATATAGTCGTCTTTGGAGATATCGCCGTAAATCCGCTCAACATGATCGTCCGCTCTGAAATACTGGCGGAGGAAATATTCATCAGCGTCTCCGCGTACTTCGATGAAATCATTTTCCTGTTTCAGTTCAATAACCCTCGCGCCAACAACTCCGACCCACCAATCCTTATGCCTTCTCCATCGAAAGACTTGTCCACAACCGAGCGTATAGTCCAGATTGATCGGCCTTATATTCATCGCATCTTCCTGGCCAGGAATATCATGAGTTCGCTATCTTTTTTGAACGGCGAGAACGCGTAGTCTCCGTAAACATCGAGTACGTCAAAATCGCACCGCTTGAGCAGTTCGACCATCTCCCTGTAACTGGAGTATCGAAGCGTGAATGTCGTCGTGACACGTCTTAACGGCCTGTCCTGTCTCGAGATATCATAAAAATAGTGAATCATGATTCTCTGCGAAGCCAGATCGTAGTCCCACGACTCGAACCGAGAAATGATTTCACCCTCGGGCGTCAATTTCGTGCCAGCATGGTAAAGTGCTCCGCCAACCTTGGAAAACTTTGGATTAATGATGGCAATTGTAAGCAAACCATCGCCAGCCATATGCGCGGAAATGTTCCTTAGTGCCTCCTCCTGATCCGCAGTGTCGAGGAGATGCATGAATGAGTTGTAAGGAAGGATCACTAGTTTGAATCGTTTCGATGTCTTAAATGACCTCACATCACCCTGGATAATATCAATTCTTTCCTGTGTCTTTTCATCGAGGAGTTCAATCTTCTCGGCGCATCGATCGAGCATCGCTGAGCTTCTATCCACGCCGGTCACTTCATAACCCTTTTTGGCGAGTGGGATCAGAACTCTGCCTGTGCCACACATGCAGACGAGAATCGGTGGTCCCGCCGTTTCGATGAGCTGAACATAGAAGTCGATGTCGTCTCTAAAGTCTTCTGTCCAGATATCGTAGTATTTCGCTGATGCCTCGTACTCATCCAGGGTTTCAAACTCCCCCTTATCGCTTGTATCCGATCTTTCTGAGGAACTCCTGCCTTTCTTTAATTTTCTCATCGCTCTCGACCCCTATTGGTGGCTGGCCATCGATCACACCGATGATCCCACGTCCCCGCTGCGATTCTGCGACAATCACTTCGACCTCATTTGCAGTCGCACAGAAGATCGAACAGATTTCTGGAACGTCTCTGATGTTCTTCATCACATTGATCGGATATGCGTTACGCAGAACAATGATGAAGGAATGTCCTGCACCGACCCTCATCGCATTGCGGCTTGCACAGGATTTCAATTCTTCATCATTGCCATCAACCCTCACCAGTCTGTCTTGAGACGCCTCGCAAAACGCGACCCCAAATTTAATGCCAGGTACAGAAGTAATGAGTGCCTCATAGAGGTCCTCTACCGTCTTGATGAAATGCGACTGACCGATAATGACGTTCGTATCGTGAGGTTTCTCGATGAGCACCGATTCGATCTTCATTGTTTCATCCCAGTATATACATAACCTCCATTAATAAAAATCTTTAGAGACAGGATCGATGCGGCCTGAAGTGTATTGCACCAGCGGACCACAAGGAGGTTCAGTAGTATCGTCATGAAAAACTGAAAATCGGATACCCCATGATCCTTCTGAATACTCTCGAGACCAGTGGGCAAATCGCCAGGGTGCAAGGGCATTATTAATATCGTTACTCATCGATCTGCTATTGTGTACTATTTCGGACCTGCGGGATATCCAGAGGGTAGTAAAGGGCCGCTTGATGCCCTTGAACGGATTAGAGCTCTAGGTCTCAACGCGCTCGAGGTGCAGTTTGTCAGACAGGTCATGATTTCCGAAGAGAAGGCACGATTGGTCGGCGAAAAAGGAAGGGATTCTGGTATTCTGCTGAGTGTCCACGCACCATATTACATTAATTTTAACTCGCCAAACAAAGAAACGATTAAGAAAAGCGTGGAATGGGTTTTGAAATCGGCGAGGGCTGCTGATGCAATGGGCGCATGGATCGTTGTCGTTCATGCTGGCTCCTATGGAACTGCGTCCCCAGAAGTCGCGACGAAGAATATTATTCGGGGTATCAAGAGCTGCCGAAAGAAGCTCGAAGATGAAGGTATCGGGGTATATATCGGGCTCGAGACGATGGGCAAGAAAGGATATTGGGGGACGCCTCAAGAGATTGCAAAAGTCGTTGAAGAGATTGAAGGGACATGCCCAGTAATCGATTTTGCGCATCTTCATGCGAGGAGTGATCGCGGAATCAAGACAGAAGAAGATTTTGAAAGGCTGATAAGATATTTTGAAGAAATCTACAATGGGCATCTTCATATCCATTTTAGCTCCGTTGAATTCACTGGTGCCGGCGAGAAAAAACACTTGCCCCTCGATGCAAAATCTCCCGACTTTGCGCTTCTCGCCCCCTGTCTCAAGAAGAGGTCTTACGACATCACCGTCATCAGCGAGACGCCATTGCTTGAAAAGGACGCAGCAAAGATGAAAGAGATACTATTGAATCTGGAGGATTAGGGCCTGGGAATGGCTATCCAGCTGGGGGGGGAATATGATCGAAATCGTATCGAACGAGATCGTTATTTGCCACTCATTGGACGATCATGATTATAACTAAATATCTCAACAGAGATTATCGATATCTGACGCTGGTGGTTTATTGAAAGCCAACCGCTCTGGAAATAATGAAGGTCGTGATCAAATCGAGTTCGATTGCCCTGAGTGTGGGACTCATATCGTTGGGGAAGTCTCAAAATGCCCTAAATGTGGCGTCGAATTTGTAATCGAAGAGATCATCGAAATTGAATGCCCCAATTGCGGAGCGGCTGTACCAGCCGAACTCGAACGGTGCCCGAAGTGCAATGCAAGGTTGGAAATCTCAAAAGAGGGAGCTGAGAAAATCGAGACATCAGCGGGAGGAGAAGCTGGAGCGACGGGAACGGCGATCGAAGAACCGCCGGTAGGGGTTGAGGCAAGGGCAGCCGAAGAAAAGGAGATCGAATTGAGAAAACAATTCCCCCTCCTCGTCGAGGAGGTCAAGTCACTCCTTGCGATGGCAAATGAATTCAATATTGAAGTAAACGAGGCGAAGCGGTTCATCGACAAGGCGGTTAGGGCTGGAAAACAGAGAGATGTTGTTTCTGCAGTTAATTTTGTACAGGAAAGTCTGGCTCGGGCAAAGAGTACCATTGAGGAAAAGATTGCTAGGGAAATCGAAGATCTCGAAAAGCTCGCGGAAGTCTCAAGTCAAATAGGCTCGGATCCAAAGGCGATCCTTCAGTCGTTAGAGGTCATCAAAGCAAAGATAAACACCGGTGATTTGAGGGGTGCCTTGATCGAAATAGAAAATGCCAAGGGCGTCGCCAGGCAGATCACAGGGCGCTATATAGAAGCGAGTGAGATGTGTGAAGCTCTTGAGAAACTTATTAAGAATTCCGAGTATCTCTATGTCGATGTCAGGGAGGCGAGAAGGCTTCTCAATGAAGCTCGGGATGCAGGGAAGCACGGCGATTGGACGATGATGGGCGTTCTCGCAAAGAAAGGGAGGGAAGAGCTGCTAAAAATGCTTCCAGATGTCTTAGAAGAAGAGTTAAAGAAATCGAAGGAAACGCTCCTCGATGCGAAGGCTGCAGGTAAAGATGTCAGTTCCCTTATCAAGATTCTGAAAGATGGGGCTGTCGCCTTTAAGAGAAACGATGTTGAGGAAACACTCGAGAGACTCATCGAGTTCAAGGCCGAAATGAAGCGCCTCTCGTGATCAGGAGGTCTTGAGGACTTCCATTTCCCTCTCCAGGATCGATCTATCCTGTGGGCTAAGGCTCTCCTCATTAACCGAGACGACAAAAATTGAAGGGGTCTCTGAGATCTCATCGACAACGCTTCTGATGAACCTAACGATTCCCTCAAAGGTCGTGTTGCTGATCAAATACTGGATATCGTCAAGAAGAATGACGCATTTTTCATTCGTTCTGATAAACTCTTCGATCACGAGCATGATTCTTTCCAGGGACGGCGGTAAGGTCTGTACTACAGTTGATTCGCGGTCTGTGAGCCAATAAATTGTGGCTTGGAGTTGTCCCAGCTTACCGGCAAGGTTCCTCGGGTGCCCCCTTGTGATAGCGAGCCCTTTGTAGCCCTCCTGGACCTTTGAAACGAACGCTCTGTGCGCAACCTCAGGTTTCGGCTCTTCGACTAAATAACTTTGACCGCCGGCGAGGTCGAATTTGAATTCTTTGATGCGCATCCCTTCTGCTTCGTGACTCAAGACCTCTTTCGCGAGTGCGAGGTCTATGTCGGTGCGCATGAGCGAAGAGAACGCAACGATCCTGTTGAGGCCACCTTCGAGCTGCCTCACATTGTCCCTGCAGACATTTGCAATGAACTCAAGTACCTCTTTCGGCACAGCGATTCGCTCTTCCCTCACCTTCTTTTCTAGGATCGCGACGCGTGTTTCGTAATCAGGCGGCTGAATATCCGCAATAAGTCCGGATTCAAAGCGTGTCAGAAGTCTCTCTGATAACGATGGGATCTCCTTCGGCAACCGGTCAGAAGCGAGCACAATCTGCCTTTCATTCTCAAGGAGATCGTTAAAGATCTGGAATAGCTCTTCCTGCGTTCGCTCTCTGCCAGCAATAAATTGCACATCATCGATCAAGAGCACGTCAACTTTCGAGTGGGCTTTTCGAAATTCTTCTACTTTGTTCAACGATATTGCCTCGATGAGCTCTGTTTCGAATTTTTCCATTGAGGTGTAAATAACCAATAGATTCTGATGCCTCTCGAGAATCTCGTTACCGATCGCATGCAAGAGGTGAGTTTTTCCCAGACCAGATCTGCTGTAAATGAAAAGAGGATTGTATGCGGTTCCTGGGTTGCTCGCGACGGCTTTCGCCGCAGCAACTGCAAACCTATTGCTGTGACCTACGACAAACTGTGAAAAAGTGTAACGGGGGTTAATCGCCCTTCCATATTGAGGTTTTTGCGTAACGAACTCGTTGCATTTTGAGCAGAAACCATCACGATCTAAGACCTCACCGCATTTCGGACATCTCGCCCTTTTCTCCGTGCCGAGAGCCCTCATCTTATGATACTGGAGGATGAGGTCATAGACGTGATCGATCCGCTCGTTCTGTTTCTTCCTCTCAATATCGAGGCGGATCTCTTTCTCCGCAAGCTTCTCCTTTTCTGATCTCTCTATCCTCTTTGCGAGAAGATCGAATTCAATTTCAGCCTCCTCAATCCGTTCAGGATCCATCGCTTTCCGGAGGATTGATTCGACTTCCCTTTCGATCCCTACCTTATTCAGAAAACGTAGACGCTCGATAAGAGCTCTCGCCCTTTCGACATTCGCCTCAAAATGCGGGAGAATTCTTGAAGCCTTATCCGGATCATCCAGATATATATCCAGCAATCGGGACACGACGAAACCTTCGCGGGCCCAACTTTCAATTTTCTTCGCGACCGCATTCATGTTACCAGCGAGGACACTTAGGTCGACGGGTTTTGATGGTGGTGGGGTTGAAAAAGAGGGTACGACTTGGAAACCCTTGATCTCAGCCCCCTCGAATCTCTTCAAAATATCCCTCGGGTCTAACCCAGTATGTAGGGAGATCGATGCGTTTGAATACTGTGAATCCTCGAAAATGAACTCCAGTGCCCTCTCGCCCCTGTAAATTTTCTCAGCGTTATTCTGCCCCCTCCTGTCGACGTATAGGGCACCTATCGGCTCGCCAGCTTCAAAGAGAATCACACCTTCTGATTCACTCTGTGGTTGCCGTAGACCTATTCTAGCATAACCAGAAAAGGATTCCTTTTTGATTCTATCGATAATATTCGATAAAACTCCCTCACCACCACTTGTTTTTTCGATGACTCTTGCGTCAGGGAATCCCGCTTCGATCAGCAAAATAATCAATACTCTATAATCATGATTAATTAAATCTTTTATGTAATTGGATTGCTGGCTCATCGGTATTTCGGACGCTTAACGAGTATCACTAGTCGTCGATCAGAGGAAGTAGCACAGAAATTCCTTAGGGGTCCTAAAAATTATACCAAACCTTTACTTGAACGAGAAATCATTTTTTTGTTCGAAAAACAGCCTTTCTCGCAAGATCAAATTAACACATTTTA
>JARYLV010000008.1 GCA_029907465.1 Methanomassiliicoccales archaeon | reverse complement strand
CAGAGGGACTCTCTCGATAAAAAGGTATAGTTTTCCTTTTATAATCATTTTGATGCTCCTCCAATTAATTTGTTAAGTGATCTCTATTGATACGCGTTTCTCGATAAAGCATCAATTTCAGCCCTCGTTTAATGATAAAAAAGCGGAATAATCGATTTCACGCCGTTAAGGAAGAATAACTAGCGTATGCGTAAATTGTGACAGATCAGCACCGTCTCAAAAATTTTGTTTCATCAGAAACTGAACTCTTCCAGGATTTCAGGATAAAGATTCTTGAAACGCATGAGATATTCTCTTCTTTCTCGTTTAAGATTTTCGACAAGTGCGAAAATCTCCTCCTCCGAATAGTAATTCCTCAGTTCGAATCTTTTCATGTCCACGCCTTCAACCTCTTCGGGTACCAGTGTGTTAAAGTATGCCTCTTTCCTCCACCTAATCGTTCCTCTGCAGATGTTCCTGATGATCGATGCCATTTCGTGGATTTCTACCCTTGTTGCCTTTCTAACAATTCTTTTCGTCCCATCGCTTTCGGTGACCGCGAGTTCTCCAACACCACCGGTGTTGAGCTGATAGCATTCCACACTATTTTCATTCTCTTCGAGAAAATCATAAAACCAGTTCCCTTCATCCGCTTCATCGCCCACGATGAAAGGGTTCATACCGACGACTCTGATTGATTCCCCCGCTCGCCTAGGATCACCGCCACTCGATTCAACGGATTCGCCGAGCATGAATGCACCTGCTGCCTGTGCTTTATTAAGTTTTGTAACAATTGGCAGCACAGTGTTACGACGTGTGATGAATGCGATGATCAGTTTATCTAAATCGCGAATTGGAGGAAGATTGATTTCCTCGTTCCTCCATTCTCCCAGATCGTCAAACTGGATAATGCCCCTTCCGTTTCCAGTGAGAACATCATCATCGAAGTAGACCTTTCCCGTGTAATCGACCATGACGTTTTCCAAGATCGCGTTTTTACTGGTTGCCGCCTTATAGAGAAGTGGATGTACGTCTGGATTCAAGCCTTCGGTTTTTATGTAAAAGCCTCTTTCCGTACCGAAAGTTTCACCAGATTTTTTCAGAAAGATAACATCATCTTGGACGATTCTGACTTTTTCACCGGGCTCGAGAAGCCCGTGGTGATGGCAAGAGTGTGTTGTCTTCCCCGTCGCCGTAAGCCCGAAAATGATCATGCCGAGTTTCTTGATTCTTCCATCACCGCCTCTCGCCCAAATCATTTTTGCACCTGCGTGGAGGCCTAGCATGTTGTGTTCCTTTGCGAGATACATTCCCATGCGCAGAAATCCTTTCTTTATTTCGCCATAGTAATCGCTACCAAGGACGATCGTGAGATGTTCTTCTGGAAACACGAGGATTTGGCGATCCTTTTCCTGCCATTCGGGAAGATCTACCAGATAAATCTCAGGTCCAGGTCTATCAGATCGTTCGAACAAGGTCTTGTAAACCATGTATGCGAGTCTTACATAATCAGCACGGTATCTTGAGATAATTAGATTGCAGTGCGGATTAAAAGTATCATTATGTCCCATCGTTAGCGGGATGTAATAAAGCGGTGCTTTCTGAAAATACCTTGCAACCAGTTTCATCGTTTTCGGCCACTTTTTCACGATTTCTTGCTGCTCTCTAGTCAACCCTTTCTGACGGACTTTCTCGTTTCCTATATAAACCGTGAGACCCGCGCTACGATTTCTCACAGCCGAGCAGAAGTTGTAGTTCCCGAATTCGGTGAGATTCCCATAACCCTCACTTAACCGCCTTAGTTGCTCCGCTGTAGGCATCTGCACATTCGGCATCTCAGGCAATTTCTTGATCAACTTCATAAATTCAATGATTTGAATTTCGCTCAATCCTCTGCCTCCATCTATCTAAAACATTACTCTGCACTAAATGGCTTGCAGGATTTTAACTGTTTGATGATGAAACAGAAATTCAACGATCTTTGTACTCATCCCGCAGTGGAGAAAAAACATCTACATTAATGCAGTCCTCGAGTGCCGTCGTTGAATGTTCAACATTCGGTGGAATATAATAACCATCTCCTGCGCCAAGAATATACTCCTGACCCCCGATAGAGACACGGAGTACGCCTCGTTCTACGAAGCCTGTCTGTTCGTGAGGATGCATGTGAAGCGGAAAGATTGTGCCCTTTGGGAGGAAGTATTCAACGATTTGTGCCTTCTCACCACAGGCAAGCATTCGTCTCCTCACACCGGCAATAGGCTCGAATTCTGTTGCTTCCTGATACCTAAAAATCTTCATTTTAATCTATCCATGAAGTCGGTTCCTCGTGATTGATTTACTCTTTGATTTTCCGGTCTAGAGTGCTCACCAAGTGTGGATGCCAGGTGAGGGTAGTAGGCCCCCTTCTGTTTCAGGCAGCATTCAACTAAGCGCCCTACCCGCCAGTCCTGAGAAATCATCCCGGCTGTTTGGGCTTGCTCCGGTGGGGAGTCGCCGTTTCACCAAATCTCTGACCAACGTCATCGCCGAGCGAATCATCCTCGGCCAGAGCTGTGTCGTTTCTGTGCCCTTGCCTGGGCTCTCGCCCAGCCACTTGCGTGGCCCACCTTTCTCATGGAGGGGGGACCTTCCTCAGCGAGGGTCGAGCCCTCACCGTCAGCTGCCCTCCCTCTCCTGGCACATTAACGAGAAGATTTCTAATATTTATTTTTGTTCATCAGATAAGCAAAATAAGAGAGTTACAAAGAGTACATTGAAATCGCATTCACTCCTGATATTTGGGTGGGACGAGAATTGTTATCCTACCAATGGATCATTCTTGTCCTATTATGCATAATGGGATCAATTTTCGCTATGTTCCAGCAACTATTGTCATACGATCGTTGACTGCGAGATTTTAGAATGCGGTGGTCGAGAAGTGCAATTTGAGCAATCTCAGATCATTCTTGATCGTTGTAGATCTCAGCAGATCGGGTCTTTTGGTCGACATAATAAACCAACGCTAGTCTTTTGGCCAATCCTTCAGTTAGGAGTAACAGATTCCACATACTCAATGCGAGGCTATTGCATAAAAGGAATGAGCTATATTCTCTAATGGCCAAAGGTCTTGCGATTTTTGCGATTTTGTCCCAGTAATCGCGTTCTGTGCGCTTCATATAACAGGCGATGTCGTGCGCGCACCTGAGAGCGTCTCTCCCATTCCTTTCGAGTATCGATTTTTTTATCCTCAGTAGAAATGAATAGCAGTTCCTCATATCAGACGAAATGTCGTCCTTGAGATGTCTTACGCATTCAGGTAAAGTGAAATTCTTTGAGACAATATGTTGCTGGAGATACTCGACTGGATATCTCAATTCTTCCCTTTCGAGGCCGTAGAAATCACAGATAAGTCCAGTAATCGAATAGAGCGTATCGCCAATCCTTTCAAGTGCGTCTGCCATAGCCCAGACCAGATTCAGTTCCGTAATCGAATGCGATGAAACGTCCAATTTTGATACATTGCGCATTATCTGAAAGGCGATTCGGTCGATGTCCTCCTCTTCCAACATATAAAGGAGTCTCAATAGATGAATACCCTTTTCGGGATTTGAATCGAAACTTTGGATCAGCTCTAAAATGAGGTTTTCTCCGTCACTTAGCTTGTCGAAAAGCAAGGCGATCAGCGATGGAGTTTCATGAGCAATCGATGACCTGTTGATGTACGAAACCACATTATTGTTAGATGTTGGCTCCAGGTTTTCATCGAGCATTCTAATGATACTTCTCGATTCACCGATAAGGGCGTCCGTCAGTAGTGAGGATTGCAATCTGAATTCATCCGCTCCATTTATGAATGATGAAACGATGTATTCCTTGAGGTCTTCGCTGTCGATGTGTTCAACAGAAATCTCGATCTTCTTTTTCGAGCCTTTTGGGGCGAGAATGAGATAGTTTTCAATGTTGAACATTTCGACCTCCCTATCCTTCACTTGATCCCTACTCCAGCCCCTGACCCATTTTTTCGGTAGATAGATCGAGAATCCACCTGAACCTGCGCGCGTGAGGCGTTTTCTCATCTTGATTATCTCGTTTTGTATCATCGACTAACCTCTTCCTTGTCTCTTGCTTTTGGAAAATAGAATGTGACGGATAACTTTGCCAATTCTTCCATTTTGGTGATGACATCTGCAATTCTATAGCCGATTCTGAGGATATCAGCAATATTAGATTCAATTTCGCTTCTTGATTTCTTGGAGAGGAGGTCATTCACAGCATTGCTTAGTAAATTCCCCAAGTCATCACGAAGTCTCACCAATTCCTCCTTTGTTGCATATGCTTCCTCGGAACCGTATGCAAGTGTAAAATCCCGGATTTTCTGGAGATATTTTCTACAAATTTCAAATTGGGAAATGTAAAGTTCACGAACTTTTTCGAGAGTCTCACTAATTTTGATCGGTAAAAATCTTATTTCCCCCAGCAAAACGTCTGTAGGAAAAGAGAGCTGGTTATGATCGATACCATAGATCTTGCAAATGTCTCTTACAATCCCAAAAATACTGTCACTAATGCTCTCAAGCATGGTCGTTGTTAATACAATGAAGTAAAGATCAGAGATACTTTCGATCGACACCTCGATCCGCGATGCCTGTCTCAAGATTTGGAATGCAAACCTATCGATATCTTCCTCAAGGAGTCTGAGCATCTGCATGACATGCAGTGCGCGCCTTTTATTCCTGTCAAAATGCTCGATCAATTCAATGGTTAACTTAACCGCATCTGTCAGTTTATCGAAGATCAACGCCCTGATTTGAAGAGCGCTCGAGGGAATTGAAGCGAGCACGATGTTCCCGCTGAAAAAGATTCTCTTCTCGTCAGCGCTAAGAGAAATGCGCTCGTCGAGAAAGCGCATAAAATCCCTCGCACCCATAATCTGTTCGTCTGAAAATCGATCCTCTGCGAGCAGCTCTGCCGACTCAAAGCCTCTTACATAGGACGAAAGTAAGAATCGTTTAACATCATCAACTGATTGGCTTGATGTCTTCGATGAAATTGAGGAAACCTTGTGTATCGGACTTATAATAAGATAGTCATCAAGCAGAAGGAGGTTGACATTTCTATCCTTAAACTGCTCATTCTTCCATTTTTCGATCCACTTCTTTGGGATATATAGTGAATAGGCTCCCTTGCCCTGGGTAATTCTCTTCGTATATTGTCCTTTTGTGATTGAAAATCCCCCCTTGGACCTGCAATCAATTTATGACATTCCTTTGATGAATTCAAAGAAACTCAACTATTTGATGATTGCTTATTTTTTTCATTTCTACTTATAAGTTGCGTATTTTAGCGAATGCGATATTCGCGGAACAAATTCCTTTCGGAAAAGAATTAATAGGGAGCCCAGTTATTCGGAAAACGATCGCGGGGGTAGCCAAGCCTGGCCAAAGGCGCAAGATTGAGGGTCTTGTCTCGTAGGGGTCCAAGGGTTCAAATCCCTTCCCCCGCACTTATTCCAAAGGTGCTGGCAATAGTGCCCTTGCCTTCGGATCATTCAAATATCCTCAATGGGCGAGCATTGAATTATTGGTCACATCGAAAAGGTAAAGGAACGAATCATCCGACAACTATTTTAATCTCCCAATATCATACAAACGGGAGGCCATTCCATGGAAGTGGTGTTCATCCTGTTCAAGAGCAACCTGCCGAAGGAAGATGTCATAAGTAACTTCAAGGCGAGGGCCGACCTGTACCGTTCCGTGCCCGGCCTGGTGCAGAAATATTACATCCATGATGATAAGACAGGTCATTTTGGTGGCATTCATATTTTCGATTCCCTGGAGTCCGCTGAGGCGTTCATGAGCTCAGCCCTGGTGAAGAGCATTGGCAATGTGCAAAGCTCCCACGAACCGCCGACCATACGATTATTCCACGTTGATCTGGTTCTCCATGACAGGCCATGATTCGGAGAATCGTCAAGCGAAAGCCAATCTTCTCCACGAACCAACCATCACCTGAATCGATCGGGATAGGATCAGAAGCGGCAACTCATCGACGGGCTCATTAATTTTTATTGACATCAGGAGTTAAGATTCTGTCCTCAGTGGTTCAAGGGTTCGAATCCCCAACCCTCGCACCATGTGTTAGTTGCGCCTTTTTTCTTATTGTGAATATAGAAACTCGAAATAGAGACAATGAATTTGGCAGTGAATCTATCAGATATCTATTTGGATTATGCATTCTTTTGATTTATTAGTAATGCCAGTCTGATCTAAAATGCCAGATTCACAGATCGTCGTGGAGCTCTGGATTTTGCTATCATTTTTCTTTTGCCCGCAGCCTTTTCTTAACTCCTTCACTCGTCAATTCTCGAATTGCGTCTGAAGCGATCCACCTGGCACTTCTTGAATCCATGGATTGAATCTCTTTTGCTGTTTCAATTGCTTTACTATTCAGATACAGACTCCTTTTCCCAATGTTCCTCAGCGCCCAGCTGACTGCCTTTTTGACATAATTCCTGTTGTCACTAGCTCCCCTTCTTATCAGAGGTAGAAAAACCATAAAGTCGTTATCTGGTGTTTTCTTATTATACCATGCAAGACACGCGATCAAGACGAAACCTGCGCGCTTTTCGAATTCGCTTTCGCGATCAGTCCAATCTACTGCCTTTTCCCATGCCACGGATGTCCTACTAAATAAATTCATACAACATTGATCACATACATCCCATGAGTCAAAATCTCTTATCCACAGATCCATTTGATTTCCTGTTACTTGATCTGGATCATCAATCATGCTCGCAAGTATTCGCGCTTCGTGGATACCTGAGGACCAAAGTTGCAGAGCGAGAAAATGATTTTTTCCAATTTTTCTAGCCATCCTCCTTAGGGTTGGGATGGAAACGCCGTAAGTGTTCTCTGGATTGATACCAAACCGTGCCATGCCTTTTACAGCATTTGGGTTAGACAGCCTTTTTAATTCCTCAAGTATGCTCAAATATTCCATTTTTCCCCTTTATGCCCGCTTTCTTACGGGTTGCCGCAATATTGTCTTTATTTGCTCAACAGGAACCCGTCTCGGGTCGGAAAGATAGATTTCGTGGTGAGGCCCATTTTCTACTAGGTCGTTTTCCTCCATTAATTCCCTTATTTTCAATAACGATTCAGGTTCTGTTGAGTAAGGTCCAACGTGCATAATCTGAACGCATTCTCCCTCGATCATCTCTTCAAATCGCACTTCCTTGATCAATTCTCTATTTCTCTTTTTCATGATTTCGACCTTCGCTTTTTCAACTGTCTCGGAAGTCACAAATTCTGGCATGCGGATAAGAAGCTTCCAAAACCATTCGTCACGGGAGACCTCAAAGACTGGCTTTTCAAATTCAACCCACCAGAGACCTTCAAGTTTTGGGACTACAAAATCACTAGCTTGTTTCTTGTAAAAGGTTTTCACAGCATACGCGACGGAATAGAGAACCTCCATCTTGTTCGTAAATTCATTGCTGCCAGGAGCACCCTTTCCCATAATCGTTAAAAATTGCGCACAGCCAAACTCAACCAATTCCGGCATTGATTCCGCTGTATAATATTCCCTGTATTTCACAGTCAAATCTAATTTTGATAAGGTCAAAATTTAATCTCCTGTTGTTGATAAAAAATGTCTATATATAAATTTTTTCATTGTTCAATTCGTGCTTTAGAAGGCGAAAAAATCATGGGAAATTTGAGCGCACATGAAGGAAGATATTTGATAAATAAGTCGGTATAAAAATCCTTTAACTCGACTGCCAGAATCGAAGTGAAGTCTTGGAGATTGATTTCCCTGAAGTTCTTTATCGTCTGGAAGAAAGTTGTATCTATGTTTTAACCAATATGATATGAATTATCATTTTTTACTCCAGCAGATTTCAGAAACTCGAATTCGAACTTAGATCTTTTTCATCCAACCGATCGGATCATTAAGATCTGAAGTCCTGGACACGTAAGTTTCAATTCCATTATTGTTTCACGCCTTTACGCACAGGCCAGTAGATTCTAATTCAAAGTAAAAACCACTGCTATCCGACACCAAAATACAATGGACATTCATTATTGCTCTGGCTAGTGAGAGAATGTAGGTATTACACTGGAGCGCCATATGAATAAAGGAGGAAATGAAGAAGTGAATGGAGAAAATCAATTGAAGAATCGCTGATCTGTTTAGAGGATGCGGTATTATTGGGAGTTTTGGGTACAACTTATTTCGATCGGTTCAAAAGTCAACCAGATGCGCCGATTGGATGCATCAGGAATTCCAATAACAATCTCAGAAATAGCCATTGTCAAGTAGCAAACGCTCGAATCCATTCATGATCTCTCTCGTACAGAATATCTCAGAAACTGCGAGGAGAATGAAAAAGTCTTATCAGAAAAAAAAGCAATCTTTTGCCTATCGGAATGTTAAATAGCTGGAACAACCAATATCACATGGTTGGTTTGTTGGTCGTAAAGTTTAGAAATGACGACCGAGTTTGAATCAACTCAATGGTGTTACATGGAAAATAAAGAAAAGACAACGGAAAAACCGACTGCGCTCGTATGCATCGTGGCGCTCATGTGGATTATTCAGTCATTTTTGAGATTTGTCTTTGGATATCTTAATGCCACCACTCCAGGTGGCCTTTTGGACGTCGAAGTTTCTTCGACAACTATTCAAGTAATAAGCATGATGTTCTTCCTTCTTGGAATTCTGGGGTTCATAGCTGGCTTTGGACTATTGTTGATGAGGCGATGGGGATTATGGATAACGATTATGGTCAGCATTTTGACAATACTCTTTGACGTATGGGGGGCAACCATTCAATTGACAGCTGCAATTGGACTTATCGTTCCAGCGATAACTCTTGTGGTGATATTTGCCATCAGAACCAAAATTTCCAAGAGCTGAACTACGAAAGACTGCATCGAAATGTCGACAGAATGTAGTTTGTTTGGCGTTTGAGGTATTGACAATGGGAATTGACGGATGGAAGCCACCGACTTCCCCCTCGGAAAATTATAATCTATTGGCAATTTTCCTCGTGGATTCTCGAAGAGACAGTCCACATAAATGAACTAGTCAGCTTTCGTCGAGACTTTCTTATTATTGCTCACTGAAAAACGCTTCGGTATAGATCATCTTAAAGTTGCTGGGATGAGAATTACGTGAGACAGGAATAAAAAAGCTGTCAAATTGTGACCGAAGTGATTTAGGAAGAAGCCAAATTATCAACTATTTAAGACTGTCGTTGATTTCTAATACAATACAAATTAATAAAAACCATATGAACAACCAGATTCCAATCGGAACATCAATAAGTTTCAGAACCAGACTTTGCACTTGCGGCATACAAAGAGATCTGCTATAATAGGTTAACCCAATGAACGAACTCAGACCCATGGATCCAGAAAGCTAAATGAAAATCTAATCTCAAATTCCTGCGCCAATTCACGGGAAGGAAAACAATTGATACAACGAGGCTTCTCAAAATTGATACCTGGAATGTTTTGAAGGTTGATCCTCGAGTTTCAAGGAACAATTTTCATAACCACAATTGGATTAGCAAGGATGTTCAATAATTGATAATAGCATGTATTCGAAAATTTGGAATGATTTAGATTCGGTTCAGAGCAATTAAAGTAGTAAATATGACAGTTCCTATACAACTCATTATGCCCACATGCCCGAATTGTACTAATGAAGGACTAGAAGTCGAAAAGATCACAGTCATCATTCATGCGAAGGAGACTACATGGCCACTTGGAGAAGAAAGATTTTATATTTGTGAAAATCCTGAATGTGATGTAGTATACTTCAACCAATCATCCAGTAAAGTTCTAAGGAAAGCTGACGTCAAAACAAGAGTTACGTTCAAGGAAAAAGACTCACCACGTCCTCTTTGTTATTGCAAGCAGGTAACTGAGGAAGAAGTCTTAAAGGCGATTGCTAATGGTGCAAGAAACTTCGAGGAGGTAAAAAAAATAACTGGGATTGGCGGAGGTGGTTTCTGCAAGTTTACAAATCCCGCAGGAAGATGCTGTTCGCGTAATTACAAACCTTTTATTGAGAAGGAACTTGCAAAACTAAAAAAAGAAGCGTGATCCCGATTCAAGCCTTTATCAGTTCATCACCTGTTTCTCTTTAGTATTTGACCTCGAAGTAGATGAATTTGACATGATTTGCGAATTCAATAAATCTGTATTATTGGTCAAAATCTCTCCTCGGCAATGAGTGAATCTCCAGCAATCTTTCGGATTATGTCAGCAACCTTCTCTGGTGACATATCTTCGTCGTCGATCACATTGCCGTGTTGGAAAACAATTCTTCTCAATTCGCTTCCGACCAGATCATCGAATCCGCTCTTTAGCTTCATTAGGATCGATCCCGGGTAAAATAATCTCTCCTCGCAAATACCATCTTCATCTCCATCTGTGATAGCAACAATAGGAACGCTGAATCTGTAGAGGACACTCGATGCTGTTTTGCTCGTATCATCACCGACAGTGATCACAAATCTTGCGTATCGGCATGAATAAATTGCGTCTTCAGCCGAATGATCAATCAAATAGATTCCTTTTCTTCTTTCATTCGTGATACTGCGGGGAGTGGCCTTTGTTCGTCTAATAACGCCGCTTCTCACCCGTGCTGAAAACGGATCGAAATTCCTCAACCGTTCGACACCGCTCTGTTTTAGATGGATGCCTCTCGCAATCAGTCGTCCATCATCATTTTTCGCAATTGCGACTTCTGAGGAGATCGCTCTTCCGATGACGATTCCGTTTATCCAAATGTTCTCACCTGGAATAATACCCTTAATTGTTCTCCATTTTTCATCTTTACCCGAGATCGAAGTCTTTGGAGTTCCAATCTTTTCGAGACCAAGTTTCTCTGCAATTTCGGCAATAATAGGTATCTCGGCATCTGTCCAATTGATCATGACTCCATTATCGATCTGGTACATAGGTTTCTCAATTTTATCTTTGACTCGTGAGTAAACAATCTCTCCAAAACGGATGATCGATTCTCTATTTTTACCGTAATTGAGGAGAATCAATGCATCTGATTCTTTATCTAGCATCAAAAGGGCTTCGGATGGCAGTACGCATTGATCGATGCCGATAAGATTTTCGAGGCCACCATCGATAACGGCCGCGACACCAGTGAAGCCGCTCATGATCGTTTTTGCTGTTGCTGATTTTTCTTTCACGATCTCCAACACTTTTTGCAGCAACCCTGTGTCAATGGCTTCGGGCCCATGGACGACAATACCTATTCTCATCATGGTGGCGAATGTGCTACTAGACTTGAAAGCTTTCTTTGTAATGGGCCATATCCGCAACATGAGAACTCACAACCGATGGAAATGAAAGGAACCATCGTCCCCTCCTGCGGGGTTGCTTTACTTAAAACCAGATCAAGGAAGCAATCGCATTTTTAGATATGATCGTGCTAGCGGGAGATCTAATGCACTCATATTTCATGACTAATAATCTCAGATCCGATGCTTCCTTCAATTTCAAATCTAATGGTAAATCAAGATACGACTACTGTCGACTATGAGGAAAAATCAAGATATAATCCTTCAAAGAAATATACAAATATGAAGTGTCCGAAGTGCGACGAGGAGATGGAGCGCGGCTACATCACCTCGGGGTATCGGTCAACAGTCTTTTCTTCATGTTATCCTCTCGTGCAATGCGGTATCCAGTGGCGCTTTATCAGGACCAGTATTGAGAAACTCGAAATCAGCGAAAAGGAACTCGCTTTTAGCCTACTAGGATATCGCTGCCAGAAGTGCCGGCTAATTATCCTTCAGTACTGAGAATTTTTGAGGAATCGAATTTTTGCATAGAAATCAAGAAATACGTCTAAGAATCTTCGCCGACTATCGTGAACTCTTGGATTTATTTGCTGGCTAAACGTAGTGATTCAAAATGGATACATTAAATATCAAAATTGATAATCGAGCCTTTAGGATTTTTATATTTCTCAACAATAAATCTTCCGTTGAATGATGCAACAGTTATAATTTGAACAAAGGGAAGCACATGCTGATGATTACACACCTTTTGATTGTCCTTTTGATGATTCATCTTTTCGATCTCGATAGGAACGAGGCTTTTGTGGCGCTTCTTTTTGGAGTCTTTATCGATATCGATCATATCTTTGGTATCCCAGAGTTTGTCAGCAAGAACGGTATTCTCAATATTGCGAACAAGGAGGTGCTGCTTTCCTCGCCAATCCAATGGAAATCGGCCTTCCATAGCCCTATGGCGATACTTGTTGTCGCACCATTATCTGCGTCATTCAGATTTGCGATCCCTCTCCTCGCATGGGGAATCCACATTGCAATGGATGCAATCCAGATCGAGTACCTGGGCGTCGCCTCTGTTGTTGAAATCCTTTTCATGCTAGGGCTATTGGGCATTTTGCTCATAATTGAAATACGAAACTTCCAGATATATCAGATCGGAAGAAAGACGAACGTTTCTGGATTCTTTTCATGGGAACTCGAAAAGATGACCTCATTTTTCCTGAATTCATTCGCTGCCGGAAAATTGAGGACTGAACAATTAAGGGCCAATTTCAATCCTCGATCTCCTCAATGATCCGTACTAATGCCTCGGTAAAAGTCTTTGTGGTATATGTCCCTCCGATGTCCGGGGTTCTGATACCGCGTTCAATCGCCGTAGAAACGGCTCTTTCTATTTTCAAAGCGGATGCACAATCGCCGAAAAACCTTAGCATGAGTGCAGATGAGAGGATTGCGGCAGTTGGGTTTGCGACCCCCTTACCTGCGATATCTGGTGCTGACCCATGACATGGTTCAAATAGGCCGAATTTCTCTCCAATATTCGCAGAGGGCGCGAGTCCAAGTCCGCCTACCAGCGCCGCAGCCTCATCGGAAAGAATGTCGCCGTAGAGATTGAGGGTCACGAGGCAATCGTACGCGTATGGCTTTGTGATGAGAGCAGCAGCCATTGCGTCCACATGCATTTCATTTGCGAGGAGCTTTGTATTTCTGACCTCTTCAAAAAAGACTTTTCTAAAAAGACCGTCGGATCTTTTCATCACATTGGCCTTGTGGACACATGTGATTCTCTTCCTTCCTTGCTTCTCACAAAGACCAATTGCAAATCTAACAATTCGTCTGCACGCTCTCTCGGTAATCTTACGCTCGAGAACCACACCATCACTCACCTCTCTCTCTATGCCTGTGTAAACATCTTCAGTGTTCTCACGAACAATCACAAGATCCATATCGACAAGCCCAATCGAAGGGACAAGTCGTTTGAACGGACGGACATTTGCGTACAAATCGAAATATTGCCTGATGAACAACAACGGGGACTTATAACCAGGATCTGAAGGAGTTGTCAAGGCACCGAAAAGACAAGCATCTGATTCCTCAAGCAAATCGAGTGTTGGTTGTGGGAGATATTCTCCCTTTCTCCTGAAACATTCATATCCCATCTCTCCTTCTATGAATTCAATCGGAAGGGCAAGAGATTTAAGAATAGTTACCGCTGAAGATACTACATCGGGACCAATACCGTCGCCACCGATGACGACGACCTTTTTCAATTCAGCCCCTCCAGTCTCTCTAGGACACTTGCAACGATAATCGGAAAGCTTATTGTTGCATCGCCCTCGACCGTGACTTCGTCAGCTGTCTCCTTGACTTTCCCCCAAGATACCGCCTCTCGTACTCTCGCACCAGATAGGCTGCCATCATATTCTTGAGCCGTTGTCAGGTACACAACATAATCAAGTCCGCCACGGAACTGATTCCACCAGATCGTGTGGTGTTTTGAAATGCCACCACCTACAATAATTGCCCCTGCCTTCTTCGCCTCGAATACAATGTCCGAAAGATCCTGCTCATCTTTGAACAAATCGATCGAAAATTTCCTATGCGTCTGCCAATACATCCAAAGCTGTGTTCCGAAGGCGCCGTCTGTAATTCCTGGAACAAAAATCGGAATGCGATTCTTATGGCACCAATAAATCAATGAATCTTGGTTATCCAAATGTTCGCCAACAGCATCGATAATTTCTCTCGTCGAGATCGAATTTTTATTTCCGAGTATTTCCTCAAATAGCGGAGTGAGTTTCTCCTCAAGGATTAGACCGTAGCTTTCGTCTGGGACGAGTACATTTCCCAATCTGCTGATTCCCCTTCTTCTCAACTCGGCATCATCCATGAAGAAATCCCCGTGATAATAGCTTTTCCAGCATCTTGCAAGATCGTGATCAATGGTTCCACACGTTGTTATGATCACATCAATGAGTTTTCTTTTTGCCAGCTCTACCATGATTCCCCTTGTACCGGTCGCCATAATACACGCAGGGAATGATAGAAATACGGTACATTCACTATCTCTGAACATTCTTTCAATGATATCGACTGCGTCTGACAATTTCTTGGCAGTGAATCCTCCAGAGTCTTGCATTTCGAGGATCAATTGATTAACGGTCATTGGTATTTTGAGTTTTATATCCTTAACAGGCCTACCCATCGGCATTGTCTGAACACTCCACCTTTCTTGATTTTTTGTATTGTTTATGACGTCCTTTCAACAAATAACATGTAGAAATAATTTCGGAAGCGATGGAAGTATTTCCTATTATTATCCTATCAAATGTCACTAAAATTAGATTTGATTCTTCTGCCGGGAAAAACCTAAGTATATTTTATTTTCTCAGCTCTACGATAATCTTGAAACGAGTTAAGGCTGCAAGGATTTCAATTGTTAGCAATGCTTCACTAGTGTGCCTGAAATTAATAGCAGGGACTGTGATGTTCTCTATCAGCATAATTTCTGAAGCCTTGCACTCAATTATGGATCTCATCGCTGCGATCGTCGCAAATTATTCAGTTAGGAAAGCTATAAAGCCAGCTGATTCCGACCATGCATACGGCCATGGAAAATATGAGAATGTTGCAGGCATCATTGAAGCATTACTGATTTTTTTCGTGTCGGCAATCATTATTTATGAATCTGGAATGAAAATTGTTAGCGGCACTGGTGTAGAATTCATTGAAATTGGCATTGTTATTATGGGAATTTCGGCTATTGTCAACCTTTTCGTTTCGCGTTATTTGGGAAAAGTAGCTGAGGACGAAGATTCGATTGCATTAAAGGCGGACTCTCTTCACTTAAAGACTGATGTTCTTACCTCATTGGGGGTTTTTCTTGGTTTGATCGCAATATTAATGACAGGAATAACCATCCTCGACCCATTAATTGCAATTGGGATTGCTATTCTCATCCTTAAAGCAGCATACAGTCTTTTCAAGGAGTCGACACGAGGCCTCGTTGATGAGAAGCTCCCTGCAGAAGAAGAAATGGTCATCAGGAATGTGTTATTGGAGCATATGCCGAGCTATATTGAATTTCATTCGCTGAGGACGAGGAAAGCAGGAAATCAGAGATTTATCGATATGCATATTGTTGTGAAACCAGAAATGAGCGTGGAGGATTCACATAAGATCGTCGACCATCTGGAGCAAGAAATTTCCAGGAGATTACCTAACACGAGCGTTCTTATTCACGTCGAACCGCTGGACTGGCATGGCACGCCGATACCTAGTGAAAAAAAGGAAAACTAAGAAAGGGGGGTAAGGAGAAATCATCAATTACTTACTATTTTCCAAGATAGAACTATTTTTTATTTTATTAATCACTCGATATTAAGAGCAACTTTTGGCGTTTATCTTTTTGCCCTGTACACTTCGTTGATATATGAGAAACTGCATCTCCTGAAAAATGGCCGATCCGAAAAGACTTGCTGTTTATCTGGGTTCATTCATCGGTCCCGTTTCGGGTAACGCAGTACTAGCGCTTGTTCCGACTTTGAAAAGCGAGCTGAATGCATCGGCACCATCGGTTCTACTTTCAATTTCCTTTTTCATGATCCCCTTTGCACTATTCACCCTTTTTTCGGGTACGATTTCCGACGTCTATGATAGGAAGAAAACCGTTCTCATCGGTTTTTCGTTCTACGCGATTGGTAGTATGATGTGTGCGTTAAGCCCAAATCTCCCTGTTTTTTTACTTTCGCGAACGGTTCAAGGCTTTGGTTATGGATTTGTTAATCCTGTGCTCGTCGCAATTCTTGGAGACATCGTGCCGTATGAAGAGAGGGGAAAGGCGATGGGATACCTGGGCGCAGCAACGACCGCGGGGATTGCTCTTGGTCCATTTATTGCAGGTTTCATTGTATTGATTAGTTGGCGGGCTGTATTCATTTTTATCGCGATTCTCGTTATGTTTGTGGCGATTTTCTTCGATAGGCAATTTAGAGATGTTCTTTTTGTTAAGGGATCGCAGACACCGAGAGAAATCTTGAGGAACTTGAAAAGAGCGATAGGCGAGAAAAGTGTTCTCGTCCTTTCTATTACCGGCTTCTTGACGTTTCTAGGATACATCAGCACGATTTCCTTCATGTCTGACCATTTGTCACTTCCTCCGCTGGGGCTATCTGAAAGCGAAATTGGAACAGTGATGGCCACCACAGGAATTGCTGGGATCTTGGCCGCACCGATCGGGGGAAGACTCACCGACAAGATTGGAAGATTTGCAACGCCGACAATTGGGTATGTATTGATCGTGGTTTCCATGATTATGCTAAGTTATGCACAATCAGTATATCTCATCATTGCATCGTTAGTCGTTCTGGGCGCAGGAACAGCGATTGTCTGGGCACCGTTGCTTACGCTTTCCGTTGAGATAAGGCCAGGGCAAAGGGGCACGACATCATCGCTTTTCAATGGCGCGAGGTTCTTTGGTTATTCGCTCGCCCCTCTTGTTGCCGCGCCAATTTACGTTGTGAGTGGGATTGAAGCAATCTACATTTTCACCATCGCGCTCGCGGTGTCCGCTATTTTGGCAATTTGGCTTGTTAGATTTCTCATGGAATCTGCTTCTCCCGGTCCCAGCACTCCAAAATCTCAGTGAGCCGTTTCACGGATACTTCGTCACAGCAACTATTATCAATGACATACCAGTTATCCTTAGCGAGCATCAGCATTCTTTCGCGTATCTTTTTGAGTTGGTCAAGAGATTCAAACATCTCCATTTCATCTTGCCGTGCGGTAATTCTCGTGTAGGCAATTACGGGGTCAATATCGATGAGCAACAGTCTTTCTGGGATTGGCAAAAGATTTTTGAAAAATTCATAGCCTGATTTCATAAGTCGTTCAGGAAGATATGCTGTGGCCATGAGATATCTGACAAAAACGATGTTGTCATATCGTCTCGATTCCTTTTTCATCGACCCTAATGACCATAAAACATCGAAAATAAAAAAAACAGCAGCAACAATCTGCATTATCTTCCCTGATTTTTTAAGTGCCGCCTTCGAAATCTTGCCTAGGAGCCGGTCAGATGGGTGAAAGTAGATTAAAGTCGATTCACCTTTTTTATGATAATATTCCTTAATCCAGACGGCGTGAGTGGTTTTTCCTGAACCGTCGATTCCGTCAACAACGATCCATCGCATTGACTATATCCCCAAAAGGTAGAGTAATCCTGAGGTCAAAAGCGGAATTACGAGGTTGTCGATTTCTCCGGGCGTGATCAACTCTACAATAGACACAAGTATTCCAGTGATGAGTGAAATCTGAATTACTCCCAGCAGTCCCGGAATGACAGCGCTGAAGAAGCCATTCTGGGATAGGAAGCTGTAATACTCTATTATCAGGAAAGTCGATATGACTGTTGCTAGAAAAACAGCAAAAGACCCTTCGAGACTCTTATTTCTAAAAATTCTCCGTTTTCCATACCTTTTTCCGATGTACCCCCCGAGGCCATCACCATACGACATTGCAACAATTCCGATCGATGCAGTTATTCTATCTTGGAAGAAAACGTATGCAAGAACTGTCCAAGAAATTGCATACATGACGAGGCCGAGTCCATGTCCTTGTTCTGAAGTTTTGCCGAGAATCGATTCGCGAAGCCTTGGAATTGGAGAATAAGGTGAGACGAGTAGCAGCAATGGGACGAAGGGAGCAGCCGCGAGAAAAGCCATGACCCACGCGCTGTCGAAAATCCACCAGAAAAAGACGATATTTCCTACAGCAATATGTACAAACTTCCTTCTTGCGTCTCCGTCCCATCTGTTTCTCATAATGATAGAAAATACAACAACCAAAAAAACATAGAGGTAAACGAGGACAAGTCCAAGCAGGTCGCCGCTCAATTGCATTCGTAGGAAAAAAGCTTTACAAATATACATCGATTTCGGACTGGACGGCATTTTTTACTGGAATTGGCTAGAAGAGAATATCGATACTCGTTGGGCATCGGCAAGTGATATTGGCTTGTTATTTATAGCTGGGCAATAATTGACTTCAAGCTGGATGATTTTCTATCAATCTTGAAAATCACTAAAGAATCTTTTTAAGGCATTGGAATTTCTAACATCACTTGCGAGAGGAATGAATGCAAAGGATATTGCACTTGCCCAATCACTTGCCTCAGAGATAAATAGGTCAAGGGAATGTATGCCAATTCTCTTTGACGTTAAATTCACTCAGCTTATGCGGATCAATCTCATCTTGACCAAAGCGTTAGCCGACATTATGAAAATGCGAGGTCTCCTTATCTTGGTTGACAGGCCATATCAATATTTCGTTTATCTCCTTAAAATGCACAGAGTCAACACTGATAGACTGACCTTCCTCGATGTCATTAGCGACTTTTCTGCAGATCGGAAGGTCTTGACGGCTGGAATCAATCTAATCAAGGAACCATTCAGAATCGATGCTTTACCAGATGTGATTTCAAACTTTTCTTGTGACGATCCACAAGGATGTGTCGATCTCAAATCATGCGGTTTTGTACTCATTGACAACGTCGCGACACTCCTAAATTATAATGGGTATCTTGTCGTTGAAAATTTCTTGAGGAATTTTGTTCATCTGACGTCGACAGTGAACGATATATTCTTTCCGATCGTTATAGACAGTGAAAAGTATCCGCTTCTTTACGAAACTGCAAGGGGTTTCTGTAAAAGGGAACTAAAAATTGAGAATTATCAGTTGTTGGCTGGGTTACAAACTGGCACGCGTGGAGCGAACAACGAGCGGGTCGAACCAGGTAGAGGATCTGGGGGATTGTAAAATGAGTGTTATTGAAAATTCTAATAAAAAAGTGCAAGGTTTGGTAAGAATTCCAACCGGGATACCTGGCCTCGATGAAATGATCGAGGGAGGATTTCCGTTCCCGTCCGTGATACTCGTTTCAGGCACCGCAGGGACTGGTAAAACGACTTTCGGTCTGAAGTTCCTTTGCAAGGGCGCCGAGCTCGGAGAACGTGGCCTATACATAACCACCCTAAGTGAGCCAACTCAATGGATGCTAAGGTTTGCTTCTCAATTCGATTTTGTTAGGCCCGAATATTTCGGAGAGGAGATTATTTACATGGATCTCGGCTCAACCCTCAGAAAAATGGACGGTGATCAAATATTGGACACGATTGAGAATAAAATTGCCGAGTTTATCCCACAGAGAATCGTTATCGACCCTGTCACCGTCGTTGGCAGCATGATCAAAAGCGACTACAGGACATTCCTTTTTGATATGACAAATATGTTGAAGAATTGGAGTGTAACAACAGTAGTAACGGGAGAAGTTAACCCAAATGAACTATATCCAGCCGAAATTGCATATGCTGTTGACGGCATTATCTTATTGATGTTGTCAGAGGAGGCTGGCACACGAAGAAAGTACCTCGAGGTCTTGAAAATGAGGGGGACTAATCACTTGACCGGAAGACAATCGATTGATATTACGAGATCCGATGGGATCGTCGTACTTAAGGCGAGATTTTGAAGGGAAATCATGTCGATTGGATGTCGAAGATCTATGGTTTGCTAAAGATATCTTCCGCAAGGTTATGTTTAATACATAATAATAATTATAAATAAAGGGTAAAAAAAGTCAATGCTGTCTTGACAAAAAATATATAAGTCCGCAAGAAACGTGCCATAAGATCATCGTCGCAGATCCCTATTAAAAGAACAAACGATTTATAGGAGAACAAAAATTACCCGCCAAAATTACCAGGAAGGTTCGTTTATGGATCCGTTGCTATACATTATTCCGCTAGCAGGCATCATTGGACTCCTATTCGCAGGCTATCTTACGTGGGGAATATTCAGAAAGGACAAAGGCACGCCAGAAATGCAAGAAATCGGGGAAGCGATTAGGGTCGGAGCGATGGCATACCTTGCGAGGCAATACAAGACGATCGCGATTATCAGCGTTATACTATCAATCATTATATCGCTGGGTATCAGACTCGAAGTTGGAATGGCATTCCTCCTCGGGGCATTCTTCTCTGCACTGTCTGGATATATCGGTATGTACGTATCTGTTAATTCAAACATTAGGACGGCGAGTGGTGCGAGAAGATCGCTCAACGAGGCACTGATTATCTCATTCCGCGGAGGAGCAGTATCTGGATTGGCGGTCGTATCGTTGAGTCTACTCGGCGTTGCTGGGGTCGTCTTCCTCTACGATGCCTTCTTCGGTTTGAAAGAGGCACTATTTTATGCAGTGGGATACGCATTCGGTGCAAGTTTTGCTGCATTATTCGCTCAGCTAGGCGGCGGTATTTATACAAAGGCCGCGGATGTTGGTGCTGACCTTGTCGGAAAAGTAGAGGCGGGCATTCCCGAGGACGATCCGAGGAACCCAGCAGTTATAGCAGATCTTGTCGGCGATAACGTCGGCGACTGTGCTGGTCGTGGTGCCGATCTCTTCGAATCAACTGCAGCAGAAAACATTGGTGCGATGATTCTTGGACTATCTATCTTTCTCTTCATAGAACAGACAACTGGACAGCAGCAATATGGCTGGATTTTCTTCCCGCTCGTTGTTCGAGCATTTGGTGTCTTTGCAGCTATCATCGGTATCATGGCTGTCAGGTTGAGGAATGAAAATGAGAGGCCGATGAGTGCACTCAACCGAGGATATTATCTCACCTGCGTTCTTGCGGCGATTTTCTTCTATATCGCGGTAGATCAGATGCTCGGCAGCATTATGTATTTCTACTGCGGACTTGTTGGCATTGCTCTCAGCATTATTATTGTGTACATCACCCAGTATTATACTGCAGGTGAATGGAGGCCTGTAAGGGAGATCGCAAAGGCGTCAGAGACAGGGCCCGCGACGAATATTATCACAGGATTCTCGGTCGCGCTTGAGACAACTGCTATGCCAGTTGTTGCGATTGGCATTTCGTTACTCGCTGCGTATCAGCTCGGAATGATGGCTGCACCTGATGGCTCTGAATCCTTTATTTACGGACTATACGGCACCGCTGTAGCTACAATGGGTATGCTCGCGACTTGTGCATTCATTCTTGCTGAGGACACATTTGGGCCAATCACAGACAACGCCGGCGGAATCGTTGAAATGTCCGACCAACCTGAGGACATCAGGAGGAGAACAGACAAACTTGACGCCGTCGGAAATACTACGAAAGCGCTTACGAAGGGTTACGCAATGGGATCCGCTGCTCTCGCTGCGTTCCTGCTCTTTGCAGCCTATTTCGAAGAAGTCGCGAAGCTGATGAACGATAAGATGAATGCAGTCGTGCCCGGTTCCGGTACCTTGACTCTAGCAGATGTCTTCCACGTCGATATCGCAAGTCCGCCAGTTTTCATTGGTGCATTTGTTGGTGCAATGCTTGTCTTCCTCTTTGCATCGCTGGCAATCCGGGCCGTTGGAAAGGCTGCTTACGATATGATCAACGAGGTTCGCAGGCAATTCAGGGAGATCCCCGGTCTTCTTGAAGGAAAATCCAAACCGGACTATGCAAGATGTGTCGATATCAGCACAAAGGGTGCATTGAAGGCAATGGTCCTGCCAGGTATACTTCCTGTCGTAGTCCCTGTTGCCTTCGGACTAATCCTGAGGTTTCTAGGATATACAGAGACCGTCCAAGCCGTCGGAGCACTGCTCATGGTTGGAACAATTGCAGGTGTACTAATGGCAACACTAATGAACAATGGCGGTGGCGCCTGGGACAATGCCAAAAAATACATCGAGGCGGGCCATCATGGAGGCAAGGGAACGCCTGCTCATGCAGCCGCTGTTGTCGGGGATACGGTGGGCGATCCGTTCAAGGACACAGCAGGGCCTTCCTTGCATGTGCTGGTAAAGCTGCTCTCAACGATCACCCTGGTTTTCGCTGCACTCTTTGTCGTTTGAGAGCAAAAAACTTTTCCTTTTTCCCAATTTTTGTCCAGATAGATAATAGCATATTGATGGGGGCTCAAGATTTAAATAAAGGGTGAGTTATGCCGAACTAGCCAAGAGGGACTTATAATGTATTTGCTAACAACCCGGGAGAAAGTGGTCAGAATTCCACCACATCGACTCGGTGAAGACATGGACAAAGTTATCAAGGAATTAGCGTGCGAGTCTTTCGAAGGGAAGATCGAAGGAAATGATTCGTTTACTGTCCTTATAAAAAACATTGAGCCTGTTGGACTTGGACGAGTGGTTCATGGAGATGGTGCGGTCTATCAAAAAGTCCGGTTCGAAGCACTCATTTTTAGGCCGCAACTTCATGAAATTGTGGAAGGATTTGTTTGCGAAGTTATGAAATTTGGTGCATTTATCCGATTCGGTCCACTGGATGGATTACTGCATATTAGCCAGATTACAGATGATAGGATTGATGTTGATATAGACAATCAACGCCTGATCGGGAAGGATACAAAAAGAGACTTGAGGCTCAATGATAAAGTTCGGGCAAGAATCGTAGCACTGAGTTTAAACGAGAAATCTCCAAGGGAGAGTAAAATAGGCCTGACGATGAGACAGCCGGGTCTGGGAAAATTTGAATGGATCGAGGAAGATCGAAAGAAGAAGGGAGGTGCCTCATGAAGGTTCAACGAGCATGCAAACATTGTAACTACATTACAGAGGAGGAAACCTGCCCGCTTTGCGGAAATCCAACATCGGAAGAATGGCAGGGCTATGTAATTATCATAGATCATACAAAATCTGAGATCGCGAAGAGGATGGGCATAAATGTCAATGGAAAATTCGCCCTCAGGGTCCGATGAACCTCGATTACCTCGAAGGGGGTGGATCTTGCCAGAAGCGATGAGAGAGCAACTGCATATGCCTTTTGGGGAGATTATTGATGAAGAATCTCTTGCCGTCGAAGTCAAGGGATGTAGTAAAATTATCACTGTAGGCGATATTGTAACCCTTACCCTTTTAGATAAAGGAATACTACCAGATTTATTGATATTTGACCTCAAGACGAAGAGGGAAAAGGTGATTGCCCTAGAAGAATTGATTAAAGCCCTTGATGGAGACACTGTCTGTGTAAGGAACCCACCTGCGCATATCACTACCGAACTGATTACTGAGATAAAGGGTGCGATGATTAAGAAAAGGCGAACCAAGATTTTTGTTGATGGCGAGGAGGATCTTGCTGCTTTAGTCTGTGCTGCCTATGCACCAGAAGGGTCATGCCTTTTGTACGGGCTTCCTGATAAGGGGATGGTTCTTGTAAAAATCAATAATCAAATATCTAAGAAAGCAAAAGCACTTATTTGCGCAATGGAGGAATGGAATTGAAGGTTGAAATTGAAAGCAAGAAGGAGAACGTTCTGCAGGAACGGATAGAAGTGTATTTCAGGGTCGATCACCAAGGAGAGCCGACACCATCGAGAGATGCGATTAAATCGAAACTCGCTGAATTACTCAATGTTCAAAAGGAGCGAGTCGTTATTGCGAGTGCAAGGACTGAATTCGGAAAGACAGAGACAAGAGGTTACGCAAAGGTATACGGTTCTGTTGATGCAGCAAAAAAACATGAGAGCAAGCACTTACTCGTGCGAAATAAGCTCATACAAAAGGAAGAAAAGAAGAAAGCACAAACAGCGGCTCCGGCTGCCACAGCAAAGAAATAGGAGGATTGAGTGATGTCAAAGAAAGATTATTATCAGATCAGCGGCGGGAAATTGGAACGGAAGAAAAGGCATTGTCCGAAGTGTGGTCCCGGGGTTTTCCTCGCGGAGCACGGGGATAGGATATCCTGTGGGAAATGCGGTTATACGGAATTCAAGAAGAAATGAATGTGACTTTTTCTGGAACGATAGAGGGATTTGAAAAAGATAGTGCGCGCTCGAGCGCATTTCCTTAATTTCACTATACTCCTGTTACTTCGAGAAATAATGATAGACAAAGCCGACAATCGCTCCGACAAACGCCATTTTGAACCCAGTAATGAAGCCATTGAGTGCAGCTGAGAATAAAATCCCACCGCTACTAAATTCAAAGCCAAGTGTCCACAGAACAAAGGATGCGGTAATTGCAATCGGAATCGATGCGACCAATCCGATCGCAACTCCGTAAACGATACCCCCTATTCCACCTTCGGCATTCCACGAAAAAAATGCAGAAAAGGCGGCGATTGATGCGGCGACTGCTAGATACGAATTTATACCACCGAAAAACGTGATTGGGTCTGGGTCTGAGATAATTGTCCCAGCAATAGCACCACTCAACGCACCTGCTAGTATCACAATAAATGCGTGTCTGTCTAATTTAGCAAGTTTTCTTCGCCAGACAAAAAGAGGAACAGCAATTGCCTCACCAATTAGGAGAAAGCCGATGAGACGCCATAACATGCTGTTGCCGTAAATGCCTATTGAATCGTCGATGACGACATACCGATCCCCGCCCCACCCAATAAGTACTGATCCAGCAGCATCAGTTAACAGGCTCGAATGCTCCACTCCCGTAATATCAGCTCGCCAGATCGGACTATTTCGACCTATCCTATACTTCTCAATTTTGTCCTCTGTTGAGATGAAAAACTCGTCAGCGACCGTGGGCAATGCAAACTCTACCAGGGATGATGAATGCAGCAATGGTTTGCTTGATGTACCGTTAATTGCTAAAATCATGTTACTGGAGACTAATGCATACCATTCGCCATCACCATGAACTTGAAGACCCTCGGAATCGACCGGTACCTCTCTTGTCCAGAGAATCCTTTTTTCATAAAGATCCAGGCTTGCTAAATATCTCTCCGCATCTCCGAATAAGACCCCTAGGTGAAGATCTGTCGAAGAAATCGCTAATTCGCGGATCTTCTCGGAAAAATGAAAGATTGCACGAATTCTATTGTCCGTGCTCTTGAATACGTAAACAGTGTTGTTATCAAGACCAACGGCGATACCTTTACCTGAGTTGGATACTGATGAGCAAACGGCATCCCCCTCGAATTTGTAATTCCAGAGAACTCCCCCACCGGAAGATATGGAAAGTTGCATGAGATAGGTTCCAGATTCATTTCTTACAAGACACGCAATCTGCGATGGAGTATACACCTGCATCGCGTATTTTTCAAGAATTCCCAATAGGTCAACATTGCCATTAAGATTGACGCGAAAAAGTGGCTGGATCTCTCCCGGTTTATAATAATGGACTTCTCCATGATCATTTGCAATTGCCACAGCACCAGTGGCACTTCCAGTTACGCAATCAATCGGGATTCCTGAAACATCGAATTTGACGAGAGCGTCATATCCTGTCCGATAAATCGAAGAATTCGTCCTGATTAAAATACCATTATTACCAATACGTTGAACGTCCAAAATAATCGACGGTGCATTTTTGATTTCAACGACCCTGTCCTCAGTCGCTGAACTGACATTAAAATAAATCAATAGAAAATCTACAATTATGAGCGATAAGATGATAATCACGATGATTCGACGGTCTTTATCTCTGAGCCACTTAAATGGAAGTTTCATGCGTGCCAAAGGCTCAATCACTGTTATCTGTAATAATCATTGTGCATCGTCCCGCCCTGTTATCAGACTCTAAAGATCTGGACTGGGTCACACGGAAGGTTTGTTACACCTTTTCAATATTTATTCATTAATTCAAAAGGTTTATTGTTGGTTTTACCTATCGGTGTGTGAAAGGGCCTGTAGTGTAGCTTGGATATCACAGAGGCCTCCGGTGTAGCTTTTCTACGGAGAAAGCCTCAGACTCGGGTTCAAATTCTCCTTTGAAAAGGGGATGAAATTCCCGGCAGGCCCGCTATTACATCTCAATATGATCGGTCGTCCATTGACGCAAAATGTTTTAAAATGCAGATCTCTACGCATTGCTTGCATGTACCTTACGAGAGAGGAAGAAGCCATTCTCGATGGAGAGAAAGGATACGGTTATCAAAAGGCTATGGAGTTGCTCGTGGCGATCGGCACAGTGTACGATGCGGATCGGTTGGTTCCTATCTCTTCAGCACATCTTTCGGGCGTCTCATACAAGACAATAGGTGAGGGAGGTCTTGATTTTCTTTTGGACATCTCAAGTAATGCGAGAGTAAGTGTCCATACGACTCTCAATCCCGCTGGTATGGATTTGACACGGTGGAAGGAAATGGGGGTTTCGAGTATATTCGCGCGAAAACAAATCGATATCGTTGAATGCTACCGAAGAATGGGAATCGAAATCAGCTGTACTTGTACGCCCTATTTGACCACAAATGTGCCACGGATGGGAGATATCGTTGCGTGGGCCGAATCCTCTGCACTCTCTTATGTTAATTCTGTTATCGGAGCGAGAACGAACAGGGAAGGAGGACCTGGTGCCCTTGCAGCAGCGATTATCGGAAAGACACCGCATTATGGGCTTCACCTCAATGAAAATCGAATGCCCACGGTAGTTGTCGAGGCAGATGTTGGAGATGGGGTTTTTAATCACTCCTTGCTTGGCCACGCCGTTGGCAGAATTGTATCGAACGGTGTCCCATATTTCAGAGGTATACGACCTTCTCAAGATGAAATCAAGACTCTTGCGGCTGCTATGGCGGCATCTGGCTCTATTGCCATTTTTCATATTGAGGGAGTCACGCCCGGCGCAGATCGCTATGATGTTGATACGCTCGAAAAAATTGAGATCGGTGAGAAAGAACTTCATGATGCATGTGAATCACTTAATACTGGGGAAGAGCCTGAGCTCATCGCGTTGGGCTGTCCGCATTTGTCGATTGGGGAGATGAAAGTTCTCGCGAAATTCTTGCAATCGAGGAGGAAGACAAGGGACATTGATGTCTGGTTTTGCACATCGCGATATGTTAAAGAAAGATGCAAAAAGGAAGTTGAAATTCTCGAGAAATTTGGAAAGGTCGTTTGTGATACATGCATGGTAGTTGCTCCAATTGAAGACATGTACTCATGCACTGCGACTAATTCGGCAAAGGCTTGCAATTATCTTCCAACATTGTGCGCGCAAAAGGTCAAATGTGCTGACTGTGTCGAACTCCTGGGGATGATAACTTGATTTTAAAAGGTAGGGGCATCTCTAAGGGCAAAGCGGAGGGCGACCTTGTCCTCATTCACTGTCCGTTCAGTTTTCTCGGAGGGGTTGACACCAAATCAGGTTCTTTGCTGACTCCTAAAGAACTGAAAGGTAGACAAATTGCTGGTCGGGTACTAGTTTTTCCTGTGGGGAAGGGTAGCACTGTTGGTTCTTATACGATTTTGGAGCTAAAGAGAGCGGGCAATTCTCCGGCTGCAATTATTAATGAAAAAGCCGAACCAATCGTGGCAACCGGCGCTGTTATGGCAGGCTTACCGCTCGTAGACAAGATCGATTTGTCCCTATTGAGAGATGGGGATCGTGCGCTTGTCGATGGGAATAACGGCACCGTCGAAATCCCTAGGGTCGCTGAAAAACATGTCGTGTCATGTATTTTGAAAAGAAAGGATCGCATTTTGATACTGAGGCGCAGTGAGAAGGTGGGAACCTTTAAAGGATACTGGGCAGGTGTCAGCGGTTTTGTCGAAAAGGGCGAAATGCCTTTGGAAACTGCATTTAAGGAGATATTGGAAGAACTAGGTGTCAATAGCGCTAAGCTTGTAAAAACTGGCGAGCCATTAATGATCAGATCAGGGGATGTCCTTTGGACGATCCACCCCTATTTGTTTGATGTTGACGAATCAAAAATAACTACTGATTGGGAACACACTGAATATCGCTGGATTCTTCCAAACGAACTGGCTTCATACGAAATAGTCCCCGGGCTAGATAAAGTCGTATCGTCGCTTCTTGCAAACAGCGGAGGTGCGAGAAATTGTAATAGCCATGCGTTTTAGATCGTTACATCAACTTCCTTCTCTAGCAGATTCAATTCGTGTTGTTCAAGCGTTGACGGATTGAGGGCAAGAAGAAGTATCGCCTCTCTAATCGCAACTTGGTCTCTGAGAGACTGAATAAATCGCAGCACAGTCAGGAAATTGTTATTTGTGATCAAGTATTCCAACCCGTCGAGAAGTATAATGCCATTACTTGTTGACAAAAGGAACTGTTCCAGAGAGACACTTAGTTTCTCAAGATCCTTTGGCCTTAGACTATTGTCCTTCCCTACATTAGAAAGCCAGATGATTGGGGTGTCTCCCAAGTCGTACTTCGTCTTGATCTTTAATGGATAATTCCTTGTCACACAGAATCCTTTGAACCCCTTAGAGAGTGCTTTCGTGAACAGTTCGTAGGATCTATCTGACTTTTCCTCCTTGATAAGATAGGTGAAAGTCTTCTCCAATGCGAGGCCTTCGATTTCCCTAACCTCAGGCTTTTCAATTTCTTCAATCTCTTCACCTTCGACAGGAACGCTCGTCCCACATGAAGGACAAGCGAGAGCATCAGGCCTAATCTCCGATCCACATTTGCCACACGTGATATTCTTTTCAAATCCGCCTGACTGAGCATATTGATATATCATATCCGCTGTTTTCGCACCGATACCCTTCAGCGATCTGAGCTCCTCTCTGGTTGCTTTCTTGATCTTTTCAATGGTGTTAAACCCAGCGTCATACAGCATCTCAGCCTTTAATGAATTCATCCTGGGGATCCTAAGCAAATAAGCGATTAACCGCTCTTTTGGCATTACTTCTTCCTCAGTGCTGATCGATCTGCCGCAGGAAGGGCAAGTCGTTACCCCCGGCTTGATCGGTGCGCCGCAGCTAGGGCAAGGCTCACCTTCAGCAACTTCTTTTTTTGTGAAGAAATGAAGTATCTTCCTCACATCGTTCTTGTTTAACCCTTTAATGCTGGAGAGACGTTCTTCGTTCGCTTTTTTCAGTTCTTCCAGATTTCTAAAGCCACTTTCCACTAACGCAATTGCTGTTTCTTTTGTAAGGCCAGGGATTTTCATGAACTCCTTCATAGCGTCTCTTATATGCATCGAAGTGATGCCAATGACAACACTCTCTCCTTCGATGTCCCATTCTCTGACGAGTTCGCCTTTTGGTTCATCGACAAATTCGAGCTCCTTGGCTCTCGTTTCGCCCATAATATACTGCATATGGACTTTGAAGAACTCAATAAGTTTCGTCGGTGCTCTTATTTGAGCTCTGATGTACTCTTCAATATCTAATTTCGCGTCTTTTCTCATCTGCTGAATTCTTCTAATCAATTCACGCGAGAATCCCTCTGCCTCTATGTCCTGCGTGATTTTGAAATCGATATATAGCTCACCTTCAGAGAATTTTGCGCTTACCACATCAGGGGGAAGTGATACGGTGAATGAGACCATATTCGGCTCGATCTTTATAAGTTGCCCTTCTATGCCTAGATAGTACTCCCCCTTCTCAATGCTCTCTTTCACTTGTTTTGCAGGTCTGCTCTTTAAGAGTACGGCAATCTTACTTGACCACTGTCTATAGACTTTTCCGATGGCATGAGGGTTCGGAACTACATTCAAAATCAGCTCCTCCCATTCATGATCTGGATCGACGTACTCTATTGCCTTAACATTGGCTTGCGAAAGGAGCACGCTCTCAAGTGATTTGATTGAATCCATCATCTCCTTATTTGCTGGCTTGATAATCAACCGTCTTAGGGGCCATCGCAACTTTACGCCTTTGCTTTGTCTTTCTCTTGTTACGATCTCAACGATTTCCTGAACGGTTCTCATTGCCGTTTCCAATCGATCATTTGTCTTTGTCATGTCCGGAACTGGCCATTCTAGCATGTGCACAGTTTCAAGTGAGCCGTCAAGATGTTGGTAAATTTCCTCCGCGATATGTGGGCAAAATGGCGCAATCAGTTTAACGGTGGTCATCAACGCATCATAGAGTGTCCTGTACGCTGCGAGTTTATCCAAATCGCCCTCCTCTTTCCACATTCTGTCTCTAACTAGTCGCACGTACCACCTGCTGACATCCTCCAAAATGAAGTCTTCGAGTGCCCTGCATGCTTTATGCAATTCGTATGAATTGAGATATCGGGTGACATCGTTCTTCAGCTTCTCACATTTTGAGATAAGCCACAGGTCTTCTGTTCGTAAATGGTCTTTTAGCATTTCATTACTCACGGATGAGGGGTCAAAGTTATCAATTACCATATATGAGGTGGCGAAATTGCAGACATTCCAAAGAATGTTAAGTGTTCTTCTCGCGTTCTTGACTCCTTCAAACTGAAACGCAATATCTTCCCAAGGTGCGTTTGTCCTCATCATATAAAATCTCAAGGCATCTGCGCCGTATTCTTTAATGACAGCTGAAGGTTCTATGACATTCCCCTTACTCTTGGACATCGGCTGTCCTGTGGGGTCCAGGACCCAGCCGTGCATGAGGACGGACTCGTATGGCGCCCTTTGAAAACAGATGCAACTAGCGGCGAGCTGCGAATAGAACCAACCCCTTGTCTGATCATGCGCTTCGGTAATCCACTTCGCTGGCCACCATCTATCGAAATCTTTCCGATTCCCGGGGAAACCGAGCTGCGCCCATGTTGATACACCTGAATCAAACCAGACATCAAGAACATCAGGAACACGCCTCATCTCCCCGCCACATTTCTCGCATGTTAAGATTACGGTATCAATCCACGGACGGTGAAGCTCCATGCCGTCTCTGTATCCCTTTGCACCTCTGAGGTCGGATATCGTTCCGATGATCTTCATCTCCCCACATCCACATTTCCATACAGGGAGGGGAATCCCCCAGTATCTCTGCCTCGAGATGCACCAGTCTTTCGCATTCAGAGTCCAATCATACTCTCTCGATGAGCCGGCCCAATCAGGAGTCCATCTTATCTTCTCAATCTCTTCAAGCATCATCTCCTTGATCTGAGTCACTCGGAGGAACCATTGGTCAGTCACTCTGTATATGATGGGGGAGTCACATCTCCAGCAATGGCCGTACCGGTGGTCGATCGTTCCTTCATAATATAGTAAACCCTTTTCCCTGAGACGTTCAATGATCACCGCATTGGACTTTCTTACATTCATTCCTGCGAGCCAGTCTCCTGCCTCCTTAGTAAACCTACCAGTGCCATCAACTGGACAGAATGCTTCCAGACCGAATTCCATTCCGATCTCAAAATCCTCTGGACCATGTCCTGGAGCGATATGAACGAGACCTGTATTTTCGGCGGCCACATTTTTCGACGGCACTACCCTATGAACCCATTTACCCGCTACATTCTTTTGATACGGCATCTCTTCGTAAAAGGGAGGTATGTATTCTAATCCAATTAGATCGTCCCCTTCAATGGTCTCCAATACTTCGAATTCTTCATAATCTGAAAGGGCGGCAACTTCTTCGACTAAACTATCAAGAACGATGATCGTTTTACTTTCACCACCAGGTCCGAAGTACTTGACCTTAGCATATGTGAAATCGGGATGTATTGCGACGGCCATATTCGCAGGCAGAGTCCATGGAGTCGTGGTCCAAACGAGCAATGCAACATCCTCTTCGTCCCTCAAAGGAAATTCGACATAAATTGATGGGTCTTTTTCATCCCAGTACTCAATTTCTGCTTCGGCGAGCGCTGTTTCGCACCGCGGACACCACGATAAGACTCTGTGTGCAATCGTTAAAAGACCCTGATCATATGCCCTCTTGAGAGTCCACCAAGCTGCCTCTATATACTCTGGCTTGATCGTCATATATGGGTTTTCCCAATCTAACCATACGCCAAGCTCCTTAAACTGTTCAGTCATCCTTTTCTGAAAATCGAGAGCAAATTCCTTGCAAGTACTGACGAACCTATCGATTCCGTATTCTTCAATTTCCTTCTTACTCTTTATTCCAATCGACTGCTCGACCTTTACCTCAATCGGGAGTCCGTGCATATCGTAGCCGGGTTGATCCCTTACGTTGAATTTCTGCATCCTTTTGAACCTGATCACAGTATCTTTAATGATTTTATTCCATGCTGTCCCAAGATGTATTGATCCAGTCGTGTATGGAGGGCCGTCAACAAAATAGAAATCCGAACCACTTGATCGAAGCTCTTTTGTTTTCTTATACGCGTTTGTGATCTCCCAGTATTCCTTTACTTTCTGTTCAATTTCTGCTGGATTGTAATTTTGTTGAACTTGCTTAATCATCGGTGTCACTTCACTGACCAAATATCCTTCGACCTTTTTAAAATTAAGTAACCTGGTAAAATGGCATTTAAAAGAATTCCCCATACTACATAGACTCGTATGAATGCTCTATCTTCAACTCCATAAGTCGAGACTCTGTTGCCGACGTTGTTGAGTTTTTATTTTTGTCCAGGCTGCGTCAATTTTTGAGAGAGCATTTTCGACTCGATTTCTCGAAAAATCATGCTCTTCACATAGGAATTCAATTACCTTTGATTTTTCAGCCGCCTTGTTCTCGATAGAATATTGATCAGTTTTTTCAAAATCTTTGAATATTCTCCTAATGGCATCATACTTGGGAATTTCTGCGCCAATGGCTTTCAACGCAGTTTCTAAATTTCCATAGTCTTTGATCAATTTCAACGCTTTCTTAGGACCGATTCCAAACAAGCCTTCATTATAGTCTGTCCCCATTAATATGCACAAGTCGATGAGTTGATCTCTGGAAATGCCGAGGTACTCGAGCGTTTTTTGCAATTCAATGAGTTCGATATTGACTTCCTTGAAATCTTCCCTACCTGGCAATTTCCTTTTTGACGTCAATGTTAAGTTTCGCACAAGTCGCGGTGCACCAAAAAGTAATGAGTCGAAGTCTTGGGACGACGCGGCCCATACATCTCCTTTTGATGCCATATACGCCGCCTGGGCTTCTCCCTCTTCGGGCGCTTGCACGATCGGAATCCCGAGATATGTAAGTAGAATCCTAGACGATGCAACGATTTCATTTGTTATCCTCGTCGATTGAGTGGCTTTTGAGAAAGCCTTGGCATAATCGCCACTTCGTAATGCATCCTCCCATTCCTTCTTCGCCCTATTTCTCCTCTCGCTTCTTTCCAGAATTGTCTGGCTTTTCATTTCAGGTGGAATACCATCAAATACATAGACTGGAAGAATACCCGCTTCCAAAAGGTTCGCATTTCGATAGAGCAATCCAGCTAGATGTGAAGTGATTCTTCCTTTTGAGTCCATGAGTGGTGTGCCGTCGGGCTGCCGTATGACCGAAAGAAACTGGTAGATCGCGTTATAAGCATCGATCGCAATTCGTTTACCTGATAAGGCATCGAGAGCCAATACATCGACTGGAACAATCTCTGAAAGATTGACACCCATACTATCTACCTTGACCAATACCGTTTCTCAATATGACTTCATTCGAACATATATCTTTGGAATTTTGTTTTGTTGCAAATAGAATAAACGCCCTGTTTTGCATTTCAGCATCTAGATTTCATTCAAGAAGAATCAATTTCGATGTTTTTCCGCGCAAAATACCCTTTATGTCCAAACAAGTTTTTTGGTAGATTACCGATCAGAAAATACTTCCTTTTATAGGGATATCTTTTCCATACCTATAATGTGGATTTTCGAAAACCATCTGGAAATTTTTTTATGTTGAGGAAATCACAGAAAAAGGACAATAAGTACGAATTGTCAACGATGGTTATTCCTTTAAATGAGGTAGGTAGAGGATCGTGAGACCAATCCCGATCCATGCTATGATCGCGATTGTCACGCAGATGTTTGAGCCCAAATAGATGGCTGCAGCGAGAAAGAGCAATGGAAAAACTACAGTGAGCAATATAAGAAAACCCCTACTCGTAAATCCATTCGATTCAGACATCCGTCAGGGGATAGAAAGGGTTCTTTATCTATCTTTCTGAAAATTACGTCGGTGTTTGCCAAGTAAAGAAATCAAAACATGAACGCTTAACGTGTCACGAGTTCTTTCCAGATCCTTATCTCTTCTTTCATGTCTTTAGCACTGAAAAGCGCACTCCCTGCCGCAAGGACAGTTGCACCGGCATTGACTGCAACGTTGCACGTTTGCCTGTTAATCCCCCCATCTACTTCTACCTCGATATCAAGACCCGAGTGATCGATAAACTGGCGGATCTCTTTCAGCTTTGGGATGACTTCGGGCATGAATTTCTGGCCAGCGAAGCCGGGTTGAACCGTCATGACAAGAACTAAATCGACAAGTTCCATGTACTTTTTTGCTGTTTCAAAAGGTGTTGCAGGATTTAATGATAATCCAGCTTTTTTGCCCAGTGACTTGATTTGCCTCAGAGTTTTCTCAATTGATTCGGTTGATTCGATGTGAATAGTAATGAGATCGGCCCCGGCTCTTGCGAATTCATCAATGAATCTTTCTGGGGAGGCAACCATAAGGTGGACGTCGAATGGAAGGGAGCACGAAGGACGAATAGACTTGATGACGACAGGACCTATTGTGATATTTGGGACAAAATGACCATCCATAACATCTATGTGGATCCAATCAGCACCGGCATCTTCTGCTCTTTTCAACTCTTCTCCCAATCTTGAAAAATTCGCTGATAGAATTGAAGGAGCAATCTTTATCATCCAGTTTTGTATCAACAACCCTCGTAATAATATTTGCCACTTTCCTTCAAAAAGTCTTTTTACAGCTCAGCAGATGCCTCATTAATGACAGTAGGAGAAAAAGAACTTAGTAAAGAAGAAATTTGTGGCGTCGCTGGTTGTACAAAACCGGGAGAGCGTTCCGTGTCCTCAAAGCTCGCAGAAAAAGCTGGACTGAATCTCAAAATGGAGGGCAGAAGGGTGCACCTCTGCAAAGACCATTACAAACAATTCAAGAAGGCGACGAGACGTGAGCGAGAGCTCGAAATGCTTGGTCGCTAAGAATTAGAGGATAATAATAACCAGCGAAAGAGTTAATTACGAAAAGGAATTCACACCGATAATGAAGCCCTCAACAATCCAGATGCTGTCCAGCGCAGGGCTCTCCGCTGCCTCTCTATTCATTCCGAATCTGGCACGGAATGAATTTGGATCAACGAATGCTGAAATAGGTATAATCGTGGCGTCATATAACGCATCAGTTTTTTTATCTTCATATTTCTTTGGGAGGGCCTCTGATGTATACGGCAGGCGTTTCATTCTCATATCTGGTCTTTTGCTTTCATCGATAGCTTGTGCAATCCAAATATTTTCTACAGACACAATATCTCTGATTTTAGTTAGAATCTTTCTTGGCGTTTGTGCCGGCATGTTTCCTTCGGCACTTATTGCCTATGTTTATGAATCAGGGAAAAAAATTGGAAAATTCAGTGCTTACGGCAGCCTAGGTTTTGGACTTGGAGTTTTCCTCGCAGGAATCATCGGGGTATATTATGAAATCTTCTTGGCAAGTGCGGCACTTTTGGCCGCGTCATTTGCGTTATCGTTATATTTACCGTTTGGAAAGCAATCATTACACAAAATACCGCTTTTTCCAGTGACAGTGATCAAGAGGAATCTCCCTGTATGTCTCTCAGTCATGCTCAGACATGTAGGTGCGAATATGATTTGGGTGACCTACCCAATTTTTCTCGAGGATTTAGGGGCAGATCCGATCTTCATCGGGGCGATTTATGCAGTGAACTCGATTGGTCAATTCATTTTCATGCAATTTTTGGATCGTTACAGTTCGAACAGATTAGTCATTGCTGGTTTCGCCCTCTCAGCGGCTACCTTCCCATCATACACACTTGCAACAGTCTATTGGCAAATAGTCCCGGCGCAAATCTTGCTTGCATCTGCTTGGTCATGTCTGTATGTTGGATCGCTAAAATATGTTATGGAGAGGAATGAGGAAAAGGGAACAAGTGCAGGTATGCTCCAGTCATTCCTCTCGATCTCAGCAATCATTGGAGCAGCACTTGGAGGTGTCGTTTCATTCAAATTCGGATACCACGGCTCAATGTATATCGCGACAATGCTCGCTATCAGTGGACTTATAGTATTTGCAACAAGCAATCGGATGAAAGTCCCCGCAAAGGATTAATCCCGTCCTGACCAATAGGGCAAATGTGCGAATCATATTCCTCGGTACTGGCGGAGGATTGCCTACACCGAAGAGAAACCTCCCGGCAACTGCATTCCAGATCGGATCCGAAATCATCCTGTTCGATTGTGGAGAGGGGACGCAGAGACAATTCATGTTATCAAACGCCTCATTTATGAAGATTCAGAAGATTTTTATCACTCATTTTCACGGCGATCACTTCCTTGGCCTACCTGGCCTTATTCAATCAATGAACTTTGTTGGTCGCAAAAAGAAACTTGAGATTTTTGGTCCACCAGGTATCGACGAAATCGTTCGCAAGGTTGCAAATTTAGGGTACTTCTCGCCAGGATTTGAAATATCATCGGTGGAATTGAAGCCTCGTGAATCTTTGCACTTTAACGGATACGACATACATGCGATCGAAGTCGATCATCTTGTACCCGCCTATGGTTATATTCTAAAGGAAACGGATAGACCTGGACGTTTTCTCCCAGAAAAAGCCAAGGCGTTAGGTCTGAGGGAGGGACCTTTTTTCCGGGTGCTACAGGAAGGTCGCAGTATTGAGCTTAATGGGAAGTTGATAACTCCTGAAATGGTGACCGGTCCACCACGACCAGGCATCAAAATCGCCATATCAGGTGATACGAGACCTTGTGACAGATTCGCTGAGGCTGCTGAAAACGCAGACTTGATCATACATGAAGCTACCCTCGACTCGTCGCTTCGTGAACAAGCTGATGAATACGGTCATTCAACTGCAGAAGGGGCTGCACTGATCGCGTTGAAGGCGCATGCTGGCGTTCTTTACCTAAATCATATCAGTAATAGATATGAAGACGCTTCGATCCTTGAGAAAGAAGCCCGTGCGATTTTTTCAAATAGTTTTATTACAGAAGATCTTTTGGAAGTCACTGTGAAGCGCAGGAAGGAATAATTGAAGAAGGCAACAATGCACGAGAACATCGCCGGCTTTGTGATAAACATGATCGCATTGTCCATCGCCGGATAATGTGGAATTTCTTATAATTGGAGTGGGTCAACTACAATAGTCCTTCAGAAAATAGATGTAATCAAACGACATTCGCAGTAGTTAAAGCAGGTTGATGTAGATGACTCAGATGACACCAAGAGAAAGGGTTTTGGCATCTATCAATTTGAAGGAACCCGATCGAGTACCATTGGATTTTGGGGGCGTCGTATCTGGAATTGTGATGGGTCGTCCATTTGGATACGAAGCGCTTTGTCGCGCGATGGGAATCACCGATCCGATCGAACCGCAAATCAATACGCGATTAAGCTGTGTACAAAACATTGATGAGAGGATTTTGAAGCGATTTGATATTGATATCCGTCATATCAGCATCGGGGGAAAACCGTTAGAAGAGCTTGCTAACGGTCTTTATAGGGATTCATGGGGACTAATTCTAAAACCATCTGGGCTATATAAGAGTATCCCAGATGAACTGGCGCCGTTGAGAGACGCTAAGTCCATTAAAGATATTGAAAATTATCCGTTTTGGCCAGACCCAGATGACCCAGTTTTTACAAAGGGGAAAAGAAAGGAAGCGAAGGAACTGTACACCAAGACAGATTATGCGATATTTGCGCACCCGGGATATGCTGGTCGGATTTTCCATATGTATGCGGGACTGCGTGGATTTGATAAGTGGTTGCTTGACATGAGAACTAACCCCGAGTTCTATGATGCCTTTGCGACCAAGATCACCGATGTGGCTATTGATGTGTGTAAATCATTTTACAACGAAGTGGGAGACTACATAGATGTGGCGGTGTACTATGATGATATGGGGATGCAAACTGGTGGTTTTGTCTCGTTGGAAGACTATCGCAAATTCATCAAACCTTATACGGCTCGCTACGTCAGAGAAATAAAAGAGATAACAAAGGCGAAGTTTTTCTATCACACATGTGGCTCTGTTTATTCCTATGTGAATGATTTCATTGAAATAGGAATCGACATTCTGAACCCAATACAGCCCCTTGCAAAAAACATGGCACCCGAATTGCTAAAGAGAGAATTTGGATCCCGAATCTGCTTCCATGGAGGAATTGATGTCCAAAGGCTATTGCCATTTGGTTCTGTAAATGATATTAAAGAAAGTGTTCGTAAAACAATGAGAATTCTTTCACCAGGTGGAGGTTGGATATTTGCCCCGGCTCATAATATTCAGCCTGATACCCCGCCTGAGAATATCATTGCTATGTATGCAGTTGCACGTGACTTTCAACCAAGCTAGCTCTTTAGTCTAGATAAGCTTCAATACATCAGAGCTTGTGATAATACCAGTGACTTTCCCCCTCCTCGCGACCAACACCGCCTTTGAAAATGACAAGAGTGAGGTCACAATTTCAAGGGGGGTTTCTTCACTGACGATAGGAAAGCTTTCATCCATGACAGACTCAACAGATCTTTCCGCGAGATCTTTCATGCTCACACCTTCTTTTAGAAAGCGGAGAATTCCAAATTCGCTTATGCTTCCGATAGGTCTATCTCCATCAAAGACAGGAAGCTGTGAAAATCCTTTTTCTCTCATCATTTCCGACGCTTTCTTGACTTTCTCTCCAATATTTATTCCCACAACATTCTTAGACGCAACATCCTTGGCGACCTTGCCTTGTCTACGTTTATTCATTTCCTCATAAAGAGCACTGAATATTCTGACCATTATTTCGTAACTGCCAGATATTCTTCCCCTTTCAATCTTGGCTATCGTCGATTGGCTGACATTTGAAAGGTTCGCGAGTTCGGATTGCGTTAGATCTAGCGATTTTCGCAGCTGTTTGATTTCGGAGGAATCAGGAAATTTCATAATAAGAAAAAAAAGGAGATTATTCCTATTTGAATAATTGCATCAAACATGTATTTAAATGCGAAATCCTGTTGCGGCGTTAACTTCGCGATTGGCACGAACTGATGATCGCAAATCGCGTATTCAAGGGCTAATAAAAAAGGTGATGGTTAATGGTACCAAACATTGTCGTTGAACAAATTGACTACACGCCGGTATCAAGACAGAGAGTTGAGCTCGTCGAAAGAAAAGGAATCGGCCACCCAGATAGTGTGGCAGATGGTTTAGCTGAATCGGTAAGCAGAGCATTGTGCAAAATGTATATAGAACGCTACGGAAGAATTCTTCACCACAATACTGATGAGACGCAAATAGTGGGTGGGCAATCAGCGCCGAAATTTGGAGGAGGGGTAATTCTCGAGCCAGTATATATCCTGCTCGTCGGGAGAGCGACAACGGAGGTTAATGGTGAACGATTGCCTATCAGGCATACTGCAATTAAGGCTGCTTCAGATTATTTGAAACAGCACTTCCCGAATTTGGATGTAACAACTGACGTCATGCTCGATTGCAGAATTGGAAAAGGGAGCATCGACCTCACGAGCGTTTACGAAACAAGAAAACTCCTAGCAAATGATACGTCTTTTGGTGTTGGTTATGCACCGTTGAGCGATACAGAGCGCGTTGTTCTTGAAATAGAGAAATTTATCAATGGGCCTGTTAAGAAAAAATTGAGGGAAACTGGTGAGGACGTAAAGGTAATGGCGTCACGAATAAACAATAGGATTTCACTTACAATTGCCTGCGCAATGGTCGACAGGTATGTTGATGATCCAGATCATTATCAAAGTGTCGTTGAGGAATTGACCCAGATGGTTGCGGATCACGCCGTCAAATTCACAAATTGTGAGGTCGATGTCACAATTAACGCAGCAGACAATTACAAGGAGGGTATATATTATCTCACAGTTACTGGTCTTTCAATGGAGAATGGTGATGATGGTTCGGTCGGACGCGGTAATAGGGTCAACGGACTTATAACGCCATATCGGCCAATGAGTATGGAAGCATCTGCAGGTAAAAATCCCGTGACGCACGTAGGAAAGTTATATAATATTCTTGCAAAGCAGATCGCAGAGGAAATTGCTCAGATAGGGAGTGGAGATATTCTCGAAGCCCGAGTGCGCCTTCTTTCCCAGATTGGACGACCGATTTATGACCCCCATACTGCAAGTGTGCAGCTTATCCTCGACAACAATGCGAATTTCGAAAAATTGAAAAAAGAGGCGGAGAGCATCACTTCCTATTGGCTCGCGAACATCGACAAAATAACAGAAAAAATAGTAAATGGTCAGATCTCTGTATTCTAGTGTATGAAAATCATTCCCACTCCAAAATACGGTCCGATTCATCGTTTCTCAGATTACCACGTGTACAAGACACTGCAAGTGCTATCCGATGGGGAACGACTAGGCAGGAGACAACTGGCGCAATTGGTTGCCATAGGTGAAGGGAGTATGCGAACGATCATTGAATATCTCAGAGCCAAGAAGTTTGTAGATGTTAAACATTCCGGCGTCAAGATCACCTCAAAGGGGCTCCAGTTTTTACAGAAGATACCAATTGAAATCAGACATCTGGAACCAACCGAGATTACAATGGGGCAATATGGCGTGGCAGTGAAAGTCGCTGGAAAGAGTCACGAGGTGAGGTCTGGTATTGAACAGCGTGATTCAGCTGTGAAAGCAGGGGCGGATGGTGCCACAACGATCGTTATCAGAGAGGGACGCCTCATAATCCCAAACGACTACGATCTCGATTCGAAAAGACCAGATATCGCAAAATTGCTGCGAGGTACTTTCCAGCTTAATGAAGGAGATGTGATCATCGTGGGAAGATCATCAGATAAACAACTCGCGGAAATAGGGGCATTAACAGCCGCATTTGACCTTTTATGATTTGATTTTTTACTTTTTCTCCTTAGAATATTATTGATTTCTGCTAGAAACGACTAAATATAAGAATAGAATTGTCCTAAATAGTGGGATGATACATCCAATATTAATCATCCAGGATGAGAAGGTGGCTAAATGAAATGGGAACTGGCTATCGTCGCAATGCTTGTATTATCTGGAGCAGGCATTTTTGCTGCGCAAGCCGCAGATGAGATGCACCGATGTCCTGTTTTGATTGATTTCGGAAACGGACGTGTTCTTTGGGCAGACGTGCCTGTTTCTGAGGGGATGAATGTTTTCAATCTAACGCAGGAAGCTGCTGACAGGCTGCACATTGAGGTCGACTACATGGAATCTCCTTACGGGGTTTTTGTTAATGGTTTTGATGGGATACTTGGGAACTGGCCCTACGAATGGTGGCATTTGTGGATCTGGAATTCAACCTTGAATAGTTGGCAGTTATCAACGATGGGAGCAGCTGATCTGCATGCCTCTGATGTTGAAGCTGTTGCATGGAGCTACGTAATGGATCGACCTGATTACTCTTGTGTGTCGCCTATTGCGACGCCTAATAATCGTTACCCCTGGACGAGTTTCAGGCATGATTTGATGAATACGGGATATTCAGATGGAATTTCCCTCGAAAAGAGCAGGATTGTATGGGATTTGAATCTGTCGAATGGGGGAATTTCGAGTTCAATCGTCACTTGCGATGATCGGATCTTTGTCGTGACCGCAGGCATTTATGACTGGACAAGTTTTGAATACACGTCCGCACCGAAAGTCACTTGTATTGATTTTTCCGGAAATATTCTCTGGCAAGCTGATATCGATGCGGCAGGATATCAAATTGCTACACCAGTGGTTGCTGGCAGTTTGATTGTAGTCCCCTCAACAGATGGCAAGATATACGCCTTGAATCGCCATAATGGATCACTTGAGTGGAGTGCCCAAATCGCGAATCCCATTGCTGGTATCACTTCGTCACCAATCTTCTATCGCAATCAAATCATAGTGGGCGGCGGTGATGGCAAGATATATGCCTTTGCCGAAAACGGCTCCCTCCTCTGGGACAATAAAATCGCGTCCTCTATCTATTTTTCATCACCGTCCGCCCAGAACGGCACAATCTACATTGGATCGGAGGACGGAAGGTTGCACGCAATCTCATCGGATGGATCTGGCGAACTGTGGAATATCACAATAGGGGGGAGAATAAGGTCTGCACCATTGCTAACGGATGAAATGATCATCGTTACCTATGCTATCTACGAAAACTACGTGCCTATAGATGGAGGAGTTGCGGCAGTCTTTTACAATGGGACATTGCGGTGGAATATTGACATTAACGCTACTTCGAGCTCGCCTGCGCTCACTTCGAGTGGCATCGTAGTCACATCAAGTGACGGCGTCACGATGATATCAAGGAATGGAGAGGTCATATGGAAAAGGGATCTCGGTGCTTCGCTGAAGGGCTCACCATCGATTGGTCGCAACACAATTTATGTCGTTTCATATAACACAAGTGAAGTTTACGCCCTCAACGAAGAAGGAAATGTCATGTGGCATGAAACCCTTCGACCCTCTCAGTATTCAATGTGCTCACCAACGATTACGGACAATATGGTATTTGTCGCTTCTGACAATGGCCATGTCTATGCACTTTCAGTTCCAACAGAAAGGAGTGGCGATCAGGGCCTTATCTTGCCTGTTGCTGCTCTGTTAGTTGCAATAGCTGCAATTGTCACCTTGGTAGTAATCAAAAGGAGGAAATAAGGCTAGGAGTCCACATGGAAAACCGGTTCATCTTAAAAGGCGTTGTAATCGCCGCCATAGCGGCGATCCTTCTATTTTCTGGGTGCCTTAGTGACGGGGGGAGTACAGAAAAGATTACAGCGACATTAGTTATCGATTTCAATGGACCTGAAGGTACGATCCAGCCGGGAAATTTGACAATATGGGACAAGGCTAATGGACAATGGATGATCGTCGACTCAAAAGAAAACAATGGCCGTACTGTCTGGGTCTTCAAAAATATTTCAAATGTTTCAAATGTGCTCGAACTGACACAAAAAGCCGCGCAAATAGGTGAATTTACACTCGATATCCGCTATTATTTGGGAATGGGTAATTTTATTGAAGCGATTGCTGGTGTGAAGAATGAAAGACCTGGTCGTGGCTGGCAGTATTGGGTAAATGGTGAATATGCTACGAAAGCCTGTGACCAGTGGCGTCTCAACAATGGAGATATTGTAGAGTGGAGATTTGCCGAGCCTTCATGGTAGATATCATGATCTTTCCCTACAAATCTGTAGAGTCGAGAATTCACTCCCTGGATGCAAGGCTGAAATTATTGTTCGTCCTAGTGATATTCATTTTTTCCATACTTATTTCAGATATCCTCTATCTTGCTCTTCTCTTCGTTTTTGTCATTCTCGTTACTTATATAGCGAAGATATTCAAATCGACACTCAGCATTCTTAAATACGCTGTTTATATCGCTCTTTTTGTTTTTCTATTCAATATACTGATCTCAAGCGGTTCCAACAAAATCCTGAATTTTGGACCGGTTGTTATAACAACTGAATCAATATTTTTTGCGATCAGCATGTGCCTGAGACTCTTTCTTGCAGTTTCTGCATTCTCAATTCTCACCTATGCGATTCATCCTGATGAAGCCCTCCGGGCGATGTCAAAATTAGGTTACAAGATCACATCAAGTCTTTCCCTCTCCTTACGAATGTATCCAACCATCGCAGCCGATGTTGGCAATATAATAGACTCGATGAAGGCACGGGGCATGGAATTTGAGAAAGGAAAATTTGCCGATAAAATCAAATCACGCGCTGCAGTCATAATGCCATTGTTGCTCAATTCACTGGAAAGATCAATCTCGGTTGCCGAGGCGATGGAAACTAGAGGATTTGGAGCAACAAAGAGGACGAATTTTGGCGAGCGGAGAATGACAAGACGTGAAATATTAATGGCGTCATCGTTTGGTCTTTCAGTGGTTTTAGGAATTTCTCTATTTGTTCTCGGCTATGGGAATGCAGATTATCTCAGTGGTGCCACACTCAGATATTCTTTCAACGATATTGTTGCCCTTGCCCTCCTAATCGGAAGTATTTCACCAATCATGCTCGGAGGTCGGAAATGATACAGATCGAGAACGTTACTTTCTCATACCCAGATTCATCTGAACCAGCTATTAGAAACATATCAATTGAAATTCGTGAGGGCGAATTCATACTCATCGTGGGAAAGTCAGGATGCGGAAAATCAACGCTATGCAGGACACTCAACGGTCTAGTACCGCATTTTTACGGAGGAACTTTTTCTGGCAGCGTTACGATCGATGGAATTGATACGAAAAAGACTTCACCATCAAAACTTGCTGGCACGATCGGAATGATATTCCAGGATCCAGAAAATCAGCTCGTCATGACAAATGTTGAGAATGAACTTGCTTTTGGATTGGAGAATATAGGCTTGCCGGTTGAGAAAATAAGGGAAAGGATCGAACAATATATTTCTTATTTTGGCTTAAGGAATTTCGGGAACCGCTTTATTCCTGAACTGTCCGGTGGTGAAAAGCAAAAAGTTGCACTGGCATCTATTCTCGCGATGCAACCGAAGTATCTTATTCTCGACGAGCCCACATCTCAACTAGATGGAGAAAATGCTCAGGCCTTCTTGGAATCAATAAAGAATCTCAACGTTTCGATGGGTATTACAATCATCCTCGTTGAACATAGGCTGGAGAGATGTCTCCAATATGCCGATCGAGTGATATTCATGAAAAACGGAAAGGTTGAATTCGATGGCAAACGAGAGGAGGCCATACCGTACCTGAAACGCGAAAAAATAATTTATCCGTTTTCAAGAACGGTGGATCAACTTAACCCACATCAAGAAGTGATCCTCGAGGCGAATGATATTTGGTTTTCCTATGGCAATTCTCATGTACTAAGAGGCTTGAATCTTTCTGCTAGGAAGGGCGAGATACTAGCTATCACAGGAGCGAACGGGAGCGGAAAATCAACACTTTTGAAAAACCTCAATGGTCTGCTAAAGCCGGAGAAGGGGTCTGTTTACCTCTTCGGAAAGAATGTTTCAGGGCGGTCGACTGCGGAATTGGCTTCTTTGATCGGATATCTCAGCCAAAATCCTAATGACTATTTATTCGAGAAGAATTTGCAAAAGGAGCTCGAATTTACACTTACAAATCTCCGAATAGCAAAAACCGAATGGGAAGAAAGGATTTCGTGGACTCTCTCCATCCTTGATCTATCAAAATATCGCAAGACTTTTCCTCGGGATCTGAGCTGCGGTGAAAGAGAGAGGGCAGCATTGGCTTCAATACTCGTCGCAAAACCGAGGATATTAGCACTTGATGAGCCTACACGGGGATTGGATCAATGGAATAAGGCAAAGCTCGGCCAGATTCTGAAATCGCTGCAGAGAGAGGGGGTCACAACGATCATCGTCACACACGATCTTAGGTTTATTGCTGAGTACGCAAGCAGAGTTCTGAAACTGCATGACGGACGTTTATACGAGATTCCAATTGATCATATCTATCCAGCGGTCACGGGGAATAATGGAGGGATAATTGCATCATGAGAGGTGTTGTAAAATTAATTGTATGTGCGGGGGCAATAGTGAGTCTTGCCTCGTTAATTCTGTTGACAATTTACGATCCCATAGGTCTACGACTATATTCGACCCTGCTAACCACGTCATTTATTTTTTTCATGATACTTCTCATTTTCATCAAATTCGAAGAATCGTCAGTCTCCTCGAAAGAGATTGCGTTAATAGGCATCCTATCAGCAATCACTGCGGCATCGAGAATTCCCTTCGCAGCGTTGCCAAATATTCAACCATGCACTTTTTTGATTGCTGCAACTGGCATTGTTTTCGGCCCTCTCGCGGGGATCATGGTCGGCAGCATGACCGCCATTGTTTCAAATATGTTCCTTGGGCAGGGGCCCTGGACCGTTTGGCAAATGGTCGGATGGGGGGCAGTGGGATTGATCGCTGGTCTGATCGGAAAACGTTTTCCAAATCTTGGGGTTTGGGGTCTCGCAGCCCTCGGTGCTGTTTTTGGGATTTTTTACAATACACTTCTAGATTTTAGTAGCTGGATATGGCTTTATGGGCTCGATACAACGAAATTCCTTCTAGTATTTTCTATGGGGTTACCATTTGGCATCTTGCATTCGATTGGCAATGTGATTTTTGCCCTCGTTCTCGGATCTCCCGTCCTTTTCGCATTCAGGAGATTTAAGAAAAGGTTCCGCGTGGTCTTCGTTGGAAACACAAGTGTAAAGGAAAGTATCGCGGATATCAAAATAAATGAAAGTGGAGATGCCGTTGGTGCGAAATGATCATTTCAAGCTAATCAACTCTGCATTCTGTTCGACCGAAAAATTGTTGGCCGAAGAATAATTCATGAATAGATCAAGCAATCATTATTTCAGATATTGACAGCTTTCCTTCCTCCAACGAGATCTATGACCGCATTTAGGTCTGTTGTTGGTTCGAAGCAAGACTCTTCTGAGCAGACATATACTTTTGTTTTGCGATCAAGCATAATCGCATCTCTTACTGCTGGAGCGATCTCCGATAACTCAGTGAAGAATGGTGATTGCAAATCACAGTAAAGGATATCAATGTTCGGCGGGTATTTCCTCCTGAGTACACTAATGATTTTTTCAGACTGGATTACATCATTTTCAGATTTGACGACCATGACTCTAAAACGCGGTCCTAAGAGTAATTCCAGGGCAGTAAGCATCATAGGAAAGCCGTCGGGCGCAGACAGGACTTGTGGCGAAAACGCTGAGATAGTGCGTCTCGCAAGTTCCATATACATTTCATTGTCCAATAAATGTCCGAGCCTCACAAGGACTGAAGATGCGACGGAGTTGCCAGATGGAATCGATCCATCATACCCTTCCTTCTGTCTTACAATGATGTTTGGCGCATGAGCTGCAGTCGTGAAAAATCCGCCAATTTCTTCGTCCCAGAAGAGATCTTTCATTTTGATTGTGAGATCATTCGCCAATTTCAAAAATCGTGGTTCAAAAGTGAGCTCATACAATTCAAGAAGAGCCCAAATAAAGAATGCGTAATCATCGAGGAAGCACACGTCTGATAACTGGCCATTGGCATATGAGTGATGAAGTGTTCCATCGTCATCAATCATTTCCTTTATGATGAAGTCAGCAGCTTCCCTTGCTGCAGCCCCTATCTCCTTATCATCAAAGACTGATGCGGCCTTAGCTAGCGCGACGATCATTAGGGCGTTCCAATCGGCGAGAATTTTCTCATCCTTCTCTGGTCTTTTTCTTTTGCCTCGCGCATTAAAAAGTTTGTCCCGTGAGTTCTCGAAAATCTCACAAAATTTTTCGGGTGTCATATTCAAAGAAATTGCCGCTTTGTCAAAGGACTCGATCATATAAAGGATATTTGCACCACTAATCATCTTGCCATCATGCAGAACAAAATTACCTTCGTTCGAAATATCGAAAACTCGTTTGGCGACGGTGAATTCCTCTTCGTTAAGCACCTGTTCTACCTCTTCCAACCTCCATAGATAGAATCCTCCCTCGATTCCGTCGACATCAGCATCCTCCGATGAAAAAAATGCGCCATTCGGCGAACGTAGATTTCTAATCACATAATCAAAGACTTCTTTAACGGTTTTTTCAAATTCATTTTCTCCCGTTATAAGAAACGCTTCCAAATAGGCAAGTGCAAGTAATGCCTGATCATACAACATCTTTTCGAAGTGAGGGATTCGCCATCTTCTATTTGTTGAATACCTATGAAATCCAAAACCAAGATGATCGTACAATCCACCATATCTCATGTTCTTGAGCGTCTTAAGCACCATTTCCAATGCTTCTTTTTCTCCTGTTCTTGCGTGGTAGCGCATGAGGAATATCAATTTGCAGGGTGTGGGAAACTTTGGCGCTGTCCCAAATCCTCCATACTCATCGTCAAATGAGGTCTGAAGCGATCCAAAAGCCTCGTGAAGTATTTCTTCAGAAAGATCCAATGGGGGTCCCCCTTTTGAAACAGTTTCCAGCATATCCACAAGCATTTGACCGACCGCCTCGACCTTATTTCTTTCTGTTTTCCAGATCCGGTTAAGCGCATGGATCAAGTCCTTTAAGCCAATTCGTCCATATGCACTTTCCTTTGGAATATATGTTGCAGCAAAGAACGGCTTGAGGTCTGGAGTCATTACAATGGTGAGAGGCCAACCACCACCTCCTCCCATCAATTGACAGGCGCTCATGTAGATGTTATCAATATCAGGTCGCTCCTCCCTATCAACCTTCACGCAGATAAAAGAGTCATTCATTAATTGAGCGACCTCGATGTCTTCGAATGACTCCTTTTCCATTACATGACACCAATGACAAGAATTATATCCTATAGAGAGAAAAATTGGTTTGTTTTCAGCCCGGGCTCTCTCGAAAGCTTCATCACTCCATGGATACCAATCTACGGGGTTGGTTGCATGACGTCTTAGATATGAACTGTTCGAACCTGCCAAGCGATTAAATCTCGGTTGATTCTTCTCCATCATGAAATCCTTCTACTCTTTGCACATCATCCTTTTCGAGCTTCTTCCCAGTTCTCTTGTAATAGTCCATGATTGCGGCGTGCAATGCATCGGCCGCCAAATTCGAACAGTGCATTTTTATCGGTGGAAGCCCCTCAAGTGCGTCAGCGACATCTCCTCTTGTGATCTTAAGTGCTTCCTCCAGTGTTTTTCCCTTGGCCAATTCTGTGATCATGCTGCTCGTAGCAATAGCAGCTCCGCAGCCAAATGTTCTGAATTTTATGTCGGAAATAGTATCATTTTCGACCTTTATCTGAATTTCCATCAAATCTCCACATACTGGATTTCCAACGCGACCAACCCCGTCTGGGTTTTCAATCGTTCCAACGTTTCTTGGATTTCTGAAGTGCTCCATACACTTCCGACTATACACATTCATACCTCCTGCTGTGGAACCAGCGGAGACAATTTTCTTAGAAAATCAACAGCCGCTGGTACGTTCTCTATGACATATTCCACTTCTTCAGCCCTTGTCCATCGGCCCATTGTCAACAGCAGACTTCCCTGAGCGTCTGCCGCTGGAACACCCATTGCGAGCAGAACATGAGAGGGTTCAAGGGTCTTCGAGGTGCAAGCAGAGCTCGTTGCAGCCGCAATTCCGAAATCACTGAGACGCAACACAAGAGATTCACCCTCGATATATTTGAACCTGAAATTTGCATTGCTGGAAATTCTTTTTGATGGATGTCCATTGAGCCAAGCCTTTTCGGTTTTCTCAAGGATCCCCTCAATTAATTTATCCCTGAGGCGCGTCAACCGTTCCGTCTCTGCCTCCATTTCTCTCATCGCAATCTCCGCTGCTTTCCCAAATCCAACGATGCCGGGGAGATTTTCAGTTCCAGATCTCAACCCTCGTTCCTGACCACCCCCATGGATCGCGGGCTCAATCTTCGTCCCCTTCCTGATATAGAGAGCTCCTACTCCCTTCGGGCCATAAATATCATTAGAGGAAAATGATAATAAATCGATGAATTCCTTGCGCACATCTATGTTTAACTTACCGATAGCCGCTACTGCGTCAACATGAAAACTAGCCCCGTGGTCTCTTGCGATTTTGCCGATTTCGCCGATATTCTGAATGGATCCCACCTCACCATTGGCGTAACCAATCGAAATGAGTACTGTTTCTTTGGTAATTGCGTCGTTAACAGCAACAGGATCGACAAACCCAAATTCGTCGACGGGCAAAAACGTGATCTTGAATCCCTTCGTGGACAGAAATTTCAAAATATTTATCGTCGATATATGCTCTGCTGCGCTCGTTATAATATGTTTCCCTCTGTTGGCTTGGCGAAATGCAATTCCTTTGATTGCGAGGTTTATTGATTCTGTCGCACCGGATGTGAATACGATTTCATCTGCTCGTTCCGCATTAACCAAACTCGCGATTTTCTTCCTTGAATCCTCGAGCGCCTCAAATGATTCTCTACCGACCTGGTGAACGGATGAGGGGTTGCCGTGTTTCTCGGAAAAGTAGGGGATCATTGTTTCAATGACGCGGGGATCTACGGGTGACGAACTGGCATAATCCATATAGACCATATTCAAAGCAAAACCCTCTCAGAATGAGATAACAGCATCAGCATCCAACAAAAGGTCATTCAATGTAGCTGCGCCAACGACCGTAGCATATTCAACGAAATCTCCTCTTGATAAACCTAGGAGCTGTGTACTCTGATCACAGACGAACATTTTTACACCACTCTTATGGGCCTGATCCATGACTTCTTTTAATGAGGGAAAGTCTCCAATCTTGATTTTCTCAGCCTCTCCTTTTTTCACACCCTCTACGCCCTTGATCAAGAAATATACCGTTGCATCAATGTCCATCGCGGTTGCTGTCGTAGCCAAAATAAATGGCGCATAGAGCCTCTCGGGTCGATCTATTCCCGATGTCTGCACATACAATATCTTCTTTTTTGTAACCATTTGGACCAACTCCTTCTATTTTTTCTTGACAAGAATTCTTAAACCGTTCTCTTTCTTCTCAATACATACAACCTCATTGCCTGTCCTCTTACTCCATCTTGAAATGTCTTCCTCTATCGCTGGATCATCTGCTAGAATCTCCAGAATCTGCCCGCTTGCTAGGCCTTCGATTTCTTCTCTTGTCTTAAGAATAGGAACTGGACAGTAGAGGCCCATACAGTCGAGTGTCTTATCGACTTTGATTTCGCAAGAATTCTTGCCAGAAGTGGTTGTCATTTCTCCTCAATTAACTATCGTTTAAATCGATAAAGTCATTTATTATAAATTCCCCGAACTATTTCGGCTAAATTAAAACCTGAAGATTATTCGCCTAAATCCCTTGGAAGCAGACCACAAGTTCATTTCATAGTAGGTCTGATCAGTATTTGTTATATGATACGAGTTCGTCTAAATTCTTCCTTTCAGTTTTTTCACCATCTTCAGCAGGGTATCCCAGTGGGGTTATTGCGACTACTTTAGCTTCTGGAGGTGCGCCGATCGCTTCTGCTACCTTTTCTTCCTTGAATGACCCGATCCAACAAGTTCCCAGACCTTCTGCCGTCGCAGCCAGGGTGAGATGAGTCATTGCAATTGCCACATCAACTGGATAACTGTTCATGTATCCACCAAGCATCGGATAAGCTTCATCTGGAAGACCGCATGCAACGAGGACAAGCGGTGCTTCCGCAATGAATTTTTGATTGTTACAGGCAGACACCAATTTTCTTTTTATATCCTCGTCGCTTACAACAACAATTCTCCATGGCTGAAAATTCTCGGTTGTCGGTGCCAGCCTTGCTGCATTAAGGATTCTTTTGAGAACATTCTCTGGAACAATGTCACCTTTGTACTTCCTTATGCTTCGTCTTGTCTTTATCGCTTCATACACATCCACGGAAGATCACTCCCTATTACGCGCAAACTACCTCACAAAAACCTCTCCGAAACACTAGCGTCTTGATTAAAAAACGGGATAGTAGCTGATTTCTCGAAAAATTCCACTAAAAACTCTGTTGTTGCATTTTTCTGCTGTTTAACGAAGGCAGACACTGTAGCTCGAAATCAGAATTTGGAGTAATAATTTTTTCGATCAACCAACTGTTCGCGCACTTAATGATAAAATAATTCCCTCTCCACTGAGATTAACATAGATTTCTTAAAGCCTTTCATTTAGAGAGATAAGAAAAAATAAAAAAATGTTAATATAAAATGATCTTTTTCTGTCTTATTAATGTCGCACCATCTGGGGGCTAATTCTGATCACATCTCTGTTGCTAACATCCTCCCAGTTTTCAAGGATCATTGGGATGACCCTTTCAGCCATTCCTTCAAGCGTTTCAATACCTGTGACCTTCGTAGCCTTCTCCGTCAACGAGACAATATCGTCTCTGCTCAAGTACTGGAGTTTGAACTTCCTTGAGCCTGCCATCAACTGCTTCAGTCCCTCACCCAATCTGTCTACGAAATATGTGTAAAGTCCAACTGCACCCCATGGAATATCTTTGCCGAGTTTTAGATCAGGGAACTTCCTCTCGATGTCCCGGGCAGCGATGAAAAAGTTTTCTGGATTGTCTCCATATTCATCAGCAAAATTCTTTGGCAACTTCTTCAATTCTGCGAGGCGCGTGAAGTAATTTGACTTCATAACAGCGAGGAGCGGGGCTCGTGCCATTGCAATTGCCTTTACGACGGGTCCATCGCCAAGATTGCTCATCGCAATCGACTTGAAAATCTGTGTCTCGTTAACAAATCCGCCTGCAATTGCGATATCAGGAATGAATCTACCTTGTTCCTTGAGGATCTGGACGCACCTGAGAACCTGAGCTTCCAAGTGGATCGTCGGAGTACTCGATTCGTTCATCATTGGAACAGGGCTCATCCCTGTACCTCCCCCAGCACCATCGAAGGTGATCAAATCGATCTTTGCCTCAGAAGCAGCCTTCATTGTAAAAGCGACAACTTCTGGTCTGTAGGCTCCAGTCTTCAAAAACACATACTTTGCGCCCTTCTCTCTCAGCCTCTCAACGTCTTCAATAAAGGCTCTCGCATCGGGAAATCCCACTCTGCTATGCCTCTCAAACGTCTTGAAAGCACCAGATTTGAACGCCTCTTGTACAGCCTTATCCTCAGGATCAGGAACAACAATATACCCTCTCTTCTTGAGTTCAATTGCCCGCTCGATTGATGAGAGTCTCACCTCGCCACCAATAGACTTTGCACCCTGGCCCCATTTTCTTTCAATAACGTTAACTTCAAGCTTTGAGAGCGCGTAGTCATCAACGCCTCCCCTCTGGTCTTCAACATTCGTCTGTACTGCTATTTCCCCGTGTACACCGTCCCATAGCTCCTTATATGCTTTTACTCTGCTCCTGAGATCAGGTGAGTCGGCAACTTTTCCATTGGTGTATGTTGCTTCGGGATCCATACCGCATACGTTCTCACCAATAACAAGTATCGTACCGGAGAGTGCGGCACCCTTTGCAAGACCGTCCCAATTTCTCTTTGCCACAGCAGTTGACCCAAGACCAGCAATCGTAACTGGTACCTTAAGTCTAATCGGCTTCTTGGAATGCGTGGCAACAGCAGTCGTAACATCTGCATTCTCAAAGAATGCCTTGTCCGGTATAGGATCTATACCCCAGGCACCAATAAGCTCCGATAGTATCTGAAAATGCGACCAGTCAAGCATGAAATCCTTGTTTGATGCCGCTGTACTGACGCCGAAATACTCAGGACTGGGGTAGAGAACTTCTCTTCCCCTAAAAGCAGACTTCCCAACCTCGCAAAGAGTCTGGCATTCTTCGATGCACAATGGACACATGCCACTCAATGGGCTCACATCAGAAACACGTGTTCGTGTTCCAGTCGTAGATCTAGCATTTTCGATCGCGCTCACGCTTTCACCTCATACTCTTTCCGTGTCATGTCTTATCATATCAATGGTATGGAGTCGGAAAATATCGTAATAATATTTGTATCTTTTGAAAAAGGATAATTAAAGAATGGTGAAAAAACTCGTCTCTTTGCGTTTTTCTTGAATTATTTTCCGAGATGAAGGGACAAGGAAAGATCACTTTGGGAGATAAAGAAGGAAGTTAGAATTAGTTTTCAGTCAGCCTCCTGATATCTGTTTGGTTTTCATATTAAAAATCCGTAATTTTTTAACACAACCGAAAAAATCAAATTCAGCACTTTGATCATCAATTCGATACGACCATGAAAATTCTTACAGATCAAGATTATAGCTGGCTTCCAACGAAGCGAACATGCTCATGTAAACCGACACGATTAAACTGCCTTAGCCGTAAAGAAATAAGTCAGCTCGGGTCAACTGTTCTCAATGTAAACAAAAGACATGTCTGGAAAGACTCTCACCCTGCGCGATTTATTCCTGAGCTTCCAGAGAAATACATCAGATTATTTTCACATCCTGGGGAAACAGTTCTCGATCCTTTCTGTGGTTCTGGGACCACGAATGTTGTCGCATTCCAACTGGGGCGAAACAGTGCCGGTATCGATATCAACCCTTTTTCCGTAATGACTACGATTGAGCGACTAAGGGATGCCCAAACAGATTCATTACCTGATACCACCCATTTAGTTCTCGAGGAAGATTGCAGAAAGATCATGGAGGAAATGCCCGATGAATCGATCGATCTCATTGTTACATCTCCTCCATATTTTGACGTGGTGAATTACAATCATGAACATCCTGGTCAGTTAGGGAATATTCATGATTATTCGACATTCCTTAGCGAAATGGAGAGAGCATTTGAAGGGATGATGCGCGTTTTGAAACCTGAAAAGTATGCGATAGTGAATACGCAGGATCTCTTCAAAAAAAATGCAAAATGTCCAATCCATTCGGATTATATACAGATTGCAAAGAAAATTGGTTTAGAACTCATTAATATAAATATCTACATTCTCAACTACAGCACCGGCGGTCGTCTTGTGTATGGTTATCCCGTCGCGTATTTTCCGAAAAATGATCACGAATATATATTAATCTTCAAAAAGAAGAGAACATGATTTGTTCGCAATATTAAGCGCATTCAAGAAAAATGATGAAAGAAAAAATTGACCTAATGTCACATTGAACAAGCCTTACCACCATCTATCTGATCTACTTCTATGCGAAATAACGCGAATGAAGAATTACGAATAAACGTTATGGAAATTGTAAGAAAGCTCCTAATCATGAAATTATACGAAACTCTAAAGAATCATTTCGCTAAAATGATCGCCAACACTATTTGGGAATTAGTTTGGATACACAGTGGCCGCTCACGATGGACATTAGTGCCGCGACTTATTAATGACTCATTTTTGCAACTCAATAAATCCGTCGGTATTTCTAACAAAAAGAACCATAATGCTCCGACAAATCTAATAGTTTGATTGCAAGTTGCAGTAGTAGTTGAAACGGTTATTTATTGTAACAAGATACTTCCCAACCCTCACCGAAATTGAGAGAGGAATATCGCATAACATTGGAATAAGGGAGCGGGGGACATGGACACCGTAGGAACATCTTCGATCACGAAATGGGAATGGCTGAAAAACGTCTTCCGATTCACCTATACCCTACCGTTTGTCCTTGCATCGCTTACCGGTGTCTTCACCGCTTTGGTTCACACCCCTCAAGTCGTAATTGGTGTTTTCATTGTACTCGATGTTTTTGTTTTAGCCCTTTTTGTCAACCTCTCAAATGATTACTTTGATCATAAGAGTGGCGCTGACTCCTCAAGATTTTTCTCAAGAGATAAGGAATTTGAAAGAGGGGCGAAGGAGATATTGAATAGTAAGTTATACTGGTCTGGAAATGCGTTTGACCTCGGTTATGTTACTGAATCAGAGGGCAAAACACTCATGGCTCTTCTGGCGGGTTTAGCAATCCTTCTCTCAATTCCAATAGTCATCCACGGAGGTATTATTGTCATCCTTCTCGGCCTCATCGCATTCTTCCTAAGTTACTTTTATACAGCCCCACCCATGAACCTTGGAGCACGCGGCCTTGGTGAGTTCGACGTCTTCCTCTCTTTCTTTATGATTTCTTTCTTTTCTTTTTTTGTCACCACCGGGTTCTTTAGCTATGACGCGTTCTTGGTCGCACTTTCAGTCGGCCTCCTTGTCATGAATATGCGGTTGGTCGACGAGATGTCAGGGTATGAAGCGCATCTCGAGGCAGGAGAGAAGGACCTCTGTGTTCGCCTTGGCCTGAGAAACGCGTCGAAGTTAGTAGTCATCATTATGTTTCTCATTTATCTGATATCGGTGATCAATATTGCAATATCAAGCATTTTCTACCTACTGGTATTCCTCTCAATCCCCTTTTCATACAAGATCTCGAGAACGCTTTTCAATGAAAGTGACCGTTTCAGATATGTAAGACCCGCACCTCTCGCGTTCATGCTCTCTTTCTCATTCCAGTTGTTGATAATCATTGCTTCGATATTGCGAATCTACGTGACATCTGGGTAATGGTCTGCAGATTGCCAACAGTGATCAGTCGGTACTCCCTCACGGCGTTAAAGCCACACTGCTCACATGAACTCGTGTTCTGGAGCGGGCATCCAAAATACTTGGAACCATCAGGCAGAACGAATGCTGATACCCAATAGGGACATTTCTGCGAGTAATTCTCCTCCAGCAATTCCTTCAAAGCCCTATCAGTGTTGAGGATTGGGTACCCCTGTCTTTTCATCGTTAAAGCGAGATCGACTATCTTCCGCTTCTCCTGAATGTCGAGGGCAATGGAGTACGGTGGCGGAGTGAGAAAATTAATCATGATACCCCGTATCTTGTGGTTTTCCGAGACCACCTCAACCGTTTCTTTCACAAAATTCATATTCATCTTCGTAACGACCATGTTGGCGAAAATGTTCGAATGATTCGTTCTTTCCAGATTCTTCATGAGGGAATCAAATGTCCCATGTCCACGAATCTCTTCGTGAACCGGTTTAGGCCCATCAAGACTGACCGAAATCACGTCACTCGTTTCATCAATCTCACGCGTCCCGTTGGTGGTATAGCCGACGACAAAATAACCAATTTCTTTTCCTGCGATGATAAGGTCTTTTAGTCCTTTACGGCCATCACGCCATAATGTTGGTTCCCCTCCTTCAAAAAACAGTATTCTGGCACCATTCTCAAAGTGTTCTTTCATCTCTTTTACTGCAAGTTCATAGCTCATTGATTTTGGTCCAGGCAGTTCTTCAGCGTGAGCAACTATACTGCAGTGTTTACATCGAAGATTGCACTCATAATTGATGATCATTGTATTGACGAGTGGTTTTCTTGATCCCAGTTTTGACTTCAAGAACCATAATCCATAGTAGGCTACTTGGCGGAGCTTCCCGACACGATTCATCACACCTACCTAATCTCTAAAATCTATTTAATCTCTCCAGTGTAATCCCCCTTATCTCCTAAAACCATAACAATTTCCTAAATTGGTGATCAATTCCATACCGCCTTGCTGAGAACATCACGTGAATCACTTTATCGATCACATCGATATTACATTAAATACCTAGCCAAGATGCAAACAGTGATATCAGAAACATCAGGGATCGCTTGAGGCGCTATAAAGTGCCTTTAACAATGTATTTAAGCTACAACCTCAATAGTTTGTGTAACATTCAGGAGAAAAAGAGATGACAGACATCCGGAGGAGAGTTGAGGAAGACCGTGGTCTCCTCAAGAGAATTCAAAGCTATATCCCAGGTTTTAGGGGTTATAGGTTTCGAGAAGATCTGAGAGATGCAGACAGAATGTTAAGAGGACAGCTGGCCGATAAGCTTGCAAAGCAGCGCAAAGAGCTCGAGGAATGTAGATCTTTTCTGGCGCAACACCAATCCTTTGAGATACTTGATGCGATCGGGGGCCTTATTAACCAGTTCAAGAAGCTTGAAGGATTGGTTTCTTACGCGGAAACGGGATATTCAGGTCTGGTATCAGATATAACAATTCATGAAGAAGAGCTCAATACGCTTTACGAATACGATTTGAGAATGCTGGAACTACAATCATCGATATCTAGTGACATTGATGATTTGAAAAGAGATACGATGAATGTGGAGATGAAGAAGGTTGAAAGAATGATCACGGATATTAAGAGCAAAGCTGCCGATTTTGAAGATCAATTTCGCAGCCGCCTGAGAGTTGTTGAAGGTACCGAGGTGTGATCAATGAGTATCATTGGCGCTGAGACATTCAAATGGGAAGATGCTGACAAGAGAAACAACATTATGTTCAGGATGCCAAGGAACATCCGATTTAACGATAATATTGTTGTGAGAGAAGATGAAATAGCGGTTTTCTTCCGAGATGGTAAAGTACTCGCGTATATTGATCGCCCTGATAGGTACGCCCTTACGTCCATTAACGCCCCTATCGTCGGACCGATTGTGAAATTTCTTTCAGGCGTGCAGCAGCAGGCTGAAGTCATTTATCTTCAGAAGAGAGTTTTCGATGGTAAATTCGGAAGCAAGCAGCCGTACCCGTTCAGAGATAAAGAATTCGGTCTTGTCAATCTGAGAGCTTTTGGTGAATTTCGTTACAAGATATCATCTCCCGCGAATTTTGTGAATCAATTTATAGGCACACTCAACTTTGCAACGAGCGCTGAAGTTGAGGAGAGAATCAGGGAGCAAGTCGTCGTCCTTGTATATGACGTTCTAGGGGACATGAAAAACCAGGGGTTAGGCGTCGCCGATATTGCAAGCAACCTGACGACAATTGAGCAAGTCATCCTTTCGAGATCGAAAGATCATTTCGACCTCTATGGCGTTCTCATCGATAAAATATCGGGGCTTTATATTTCGCTTCCAGAAGAAGTACAAAAGGCCGTCGATACGAGATCCTCCATGCAGGTGCTCGGTGCCAATTATATCCAATATCAGACCGGACAGGCGATGCGGGACGCTGCACAGAATCCATCTGGCGGCGCGGCGGGAGCCGGAGTAGGTGTAGGTGCTGGAATTGGTATGGGATGGACGATGCTTGATTCGATGCGCCAGTCGCAGCAGGTTCCACCTGCTGCACCGCCACAAGCTGCGATTCGATGTCCGAAATGTGGTACTCAGAACCTCGCCACTAACAAATTCTGCGCGGAGTGTGGATCGCCCTTGACGTCGACTCAAACCTCAAAGTGTCCTAATTGTGGAGCTGACGTACCACCCCGTTCCAAGTTCTGTCCGTCGTGTGGCGTTAACATTTCTTCGATGAAAAAATGCGGAAATTGCGGTGCCGAAGTTCCTGCAACTTCGAAATTCTGTCCAGAATGCGGAAAGCCACTGTGATTGGTTAGAAAACAAAGGGACATCGATGGCATCAATCAAGTGTCCGAAATGTGGCGCTGCAGTTCTCATCGACGCTGGGACGAAGTTCACAAAATGTGCTTTTTGTAGGACTGAAATATATATCGACAAGTCTGGCGCTGGGTTCTATTACATTATTCCCTTCGCGGTCAGGGAAAATGATGCAATTGGCATTTTTAGACGGTGGGCAGCTGGACCATCAAGAGCCAAGGACCTCGACAAAAAAGCGGAGATCGCATTAGTCAAGAACGCATACTTCCCCGTTTATATGTTCAAGAGGAGAGTTAATGGCAAAGAACAAGTCTTCGTTGAACCTGCTGCATCCACGACATTGCCAGGATTGCATCGCCTGAAAATCCCCGCGGGGGACCTAAGAATTTTCGACTCCTCTTTCGATAAGCAAGGGGCAGAATTGGTTAATCTAGATATTGAGATGTTGTCGTATCTCAATAGCCTCCCTGGGGAGCGTGTGGAACAAGCGCTAGTTTTCTTTCCGATATGGAGAATCGATTACATTTTTGATGGAAAGAAGTATGATGTAGTAATAGATGGCTCATCGGGTGAGGTCTTCTCCTCGAGTTTTCCTGCTCGAAGTTCGATGGGTTATATGCTTGTTGCAACAGTAGGGTTTATTGCATTCGTCGCTGAGGGGCTTCTTGCGGTATTCAATCTTCCGGTTGCACTCATGTTGATGGGAGTAACCCTTATCAGTGTATTTCTTACGGCACTAGTGGTGGCAAGGAGAATGTGAACATGGATATCACGATTAGCCTCAATTGTCCAGCCTGTGGCGGAACGATCAACGCCAGCGAAGGCGAAAATGTTGTGATTTGTGATTACTGTGATTCAGCGCTCTTTATCGAGGGGGATAGCGGTGTATACACAATAGCCTTTAAAAATAAAATCACAAAGGACTCCGTTGTCCTAGAATCGAAACGCTGGTGGTCCGAAGGATTTAAGGCAAGAGATCTCAAGAGATCGGGCAAGGTTGTCGAGTGTTACCCAATCTATCTTCCTTTTTGGAATATTGATCTGAAAGTCGCAGGATGGATCTGTGGATATGAGGAACACATTCATACCGATTCAAAGGGAAACATGCGCAAAGAGCGGATTCCAAAGGAAATCATGATCATGAAGGAATATGTTTTCACCGAGATCGCTTGCGATCCAGGAGATTTAGGCATACGGAATTTGAGAAACTTATCCGGTGAGACAAGTTTTGAAGATTTCGAAATGATACCAACTTTCGAATCAACAACGAGTAGGGATGATGCACTGCAGCATGCAAAGGATGATGCTTTCTCTCGAGCGCGTGACAGCACTCGATTGACAGAAATCACTTTTGAGCGACTTCACGTTCTTCCCAGGAGAATTTTTCTCGCGTATTATCCGATTTGGGTCGTTCGCTACGAGTACCGAGATCGCATGTACGTCTGTACGATCGACGGTGTGACTGGTAAGATCATTTCTGGCAGAGCACCAGGAGATCCCATATTTCAAAGTCTCGCCGTTACCGCTGGTGCATCTATAGGAGGTTTGATCGCGGCTGCAGGGATCTTAATATCACAGGCAGACCCCGGCATAGCGCTAGCTGCAATCGGAGCAGGCGTTGCCATTCTTTATGTTTTCTACCGATTCTTTAGGCGAGGCTCCGAGATCATTGTCGGGGACTTTAGCGAGAGGTCACATTCACCAGGAGAGATTTTGAAGGAGATTTCAGAGGTAACGCGGAAGTTTCAGAGGGTGTATAGATGAAAATTGTGCAGATCAAGTGTCCGTCGTGCGGAACGCCGATCCGCATGAAAAACAAGGAGCGCATCTTTCTCTGCGATAACTGTAAGATGATGCATACGAGAAATCATGGCATCGAGAGCATTGATTATGAGATTGCGGACTTTGCTCCAGGTACTGCAGGTGAAAGAATGTATATGCCCTTTTGGCGACTTTATTGCGACTTCTCCATCAGATCAAAAAATGTCGAGCGAGGCTCTTTTTTCCGCCTATCTCAGTGGATCAAGGGCGATAGAGATTCTGGGATGCTCTTTGTATTCATTCCCGCCTTCGACGTCAGTTTAGAAGACTTCAAAATACTCTCTACACGCCTGACACTAAATCCGCCTCACTATCATACGACAATGAATTTCGGCGGTGTTCCACGAATGCCTGTTCTGTTGACAAAAGAGGAAGCCCAGGAACTTGCTGATTTTGTCGTCGTGACGATAGAAGCTGAAAAACCAGGAGTCCTCCAGTATCTCGATTATTCTCTTATTGTGAAAGATGAAAAAATCATTTATCTTCCATTTATCAAGACTCCTTCTGGCCCCGTCCTCGCCGTTTGAAATGAGATACAAATGCAGGAAATGAACTCTGAGACTTGATCAAGGCTGTCTGAGTTGAGCTTTGAAAAGATTACGGAACATAGGTCTAAATACCACAACCTCAATTAAAATAACGATGTCTCTAGGTACGATACTGGCACTTGCATTCATCGTTATTGGCATTATTATGCTAATCGCTGAGGCGGCGTCACCAGGGTCTTTTATCCTCGTTCCAGCTACTGTCTTAATTGTTCTCGGCGGGATCGGTTTAGTGTCCCCGGAATGGCTACTGAGCTGGTGGGCACCTGTTGCGGCCGTCATCGTTCTCATCCCAACGACGCTTGTTACAATCAAGCTCTATCAGAAGCTGGCCCCCCCAGCACCCCCTGAAACAACGGTCGCAACTTCATTAATTGGTTCAACCGGCATTGTCGTCCGTGAGGTGACACCATACGATCTTCGAGGAAAAGTACGCATCCAGAACGATATCTGGAGCGCGACTGCGTCAAAAATCATACCTGTTGGAGCGCGCGTCGTTGTTAAGAATAGTGAGGGAGTTCATGTATTTGTTGAGGAATTGGCCAATGAAAAGGTGTCGATGAATGAGACAAAAGAGAAGGTGAATTGATTGGAGATTTTTGAGAAATTTGGGAACTGGGGGCAAATAGAATGGATGTAATGAGTGCGGTCATATTATCGCTTTTGTTACTTGCGATTTTTACAGCAATAGGGATCCTTGCGAGCGGTATTAAAATCGTGAGGCCTTATGAACAGGCCATTTACATGAGGCTGGGCAGGTTTGTAAGAGTTCTCAACCAAGGCTTCAATTATGTAACCCCGCTAATCAATGAGGTTGTCAAGATCGATCTGAGAACACAAGTGTTGGATGTCCCTAGGCAAGAGGTTATTACAAAGGATAACTCCCCTACGAATGTCGATGCCATCATTTATATCAAGGTCATTGATCCTACCAAGGCATTCTTCCAGGTGACTAATTACCGAATGGCGACGATCTATCTCGCACAGACAACACTAAGATCGATCATTGGGGACATGGAGCTCGACGAGATACTTTCGAACAGAGAGAAGATCAATCTCCACCTGAGAGATGTCCTCGATGAAGCAACGGACAAATGGGGGGTAAAAGTCGAGGCAGTCGAGATCAGGGAGGTCGATCCGGCTGGTAAAGTCAAAGAGGCGATGGAAGAGCAGACGTCGGCCGAGAGACTGAGACGAGCCGCTATTTTAAAAGCAGATGGTCAGAAAAAAGCAGCGATCCTCAATGCCGAAGGAGAGAAACGGGCAAGGATTCTCCAGGCCGAAGGTATCAGACAGGCAAAGATTCTTGAGGCAGAAGGAGAGAGGCTCGCTACGATTCTGCGAAGCCAGGGAGAGGCCCAGAAGCTTAGGATTCTGTCCCTAGGAGCAACACCGCTCGATTCAAAAGCGTTGACAGTTCTTTCTCTCGATACATTGAAAGAGCTCGGAAGCGGTCCCGCGACGAAGTTCGTCCTGCCGTTTGAGCTAACGAGACTTGTTGAGGGCGCATCTGAGTACCTAGGTATGGCAAGACAAACGCCACCGCGAGATGCGAGCAGGATTGAGGACATAGAGAGAGCTGTCGGAAGAGTGGACGATATCCTCGGTCCGATACCGACACCAGAGGAACTCAAAAAGGAATTGAGATCACTTGAAGAGGCGATGGAAAAGGAGAAAAAAGAAGTCGAATCAATTGCAGAGGCCACTAAAAAGGACAAAGGTCGAAGCATTCAGATCGATTAAAATCTGATAGGGAATGAAGGGGAAATTCCCCTCATTTGAGTTGATTAGTTCTCGATTAATCATTGGAAATTCTCCTTTTAGATATGGCGACTTCGACATCTTCATTTCCGAAAGTCCGCAGATATGATCAGTCTTCCTTTAATGTGCCCACAATAGGAAAACGTTCAAGAACATCCTCATCGTGGGGTGCATCGCCAATCTCGTTCGTGAGATCTT